>NZ_JBSFLZ010000012.1:0-89557 GCF_053599315.1 Saccharopolyspora sp. NPDC000995 | reverse complement strand
GCACGGCCTTCCCGGCGTTCACGGCGGCCCGGCGGGCGGCCAGCGGTTCGAGCTGCACGCGGATTTCGCCGCTCCCCCCGGTGCATGAAAGACGGACGGCGCCGGGCGCCGTCGCAACTGAAGAGCGCTCACGGTGGCACGCACCGGACAGGCGTCCGCCGGTCCTCGGTAGTGGCTGCCGGGCAAGTCGTCGCAACAGACGTTCCCGGGGGCTTCGATCGATGGCCGGCCTCGTCGGACCACGAACCGGATGCTCCTGCCGTGGGCCTCGTGAACCCGAGGAGTCAACCTTGACTGAACCCCAGATCGATGAGGGCGTGTACGAGGCGACCGCCGTGCTGGACAACGGCGCGTTCGGCACCCGGACCGTCCGGTTCGAGACGGGCCGACTGGCCAAGCAGGCCGCCGGCAGTGTCGTCGCCTATCTCGACGACGACACCATGCTGCTGTCCGCCACCACGGCGTCCAAGCAGCCGAAGGAGCACTTCGACTTCTTCCCGCTGACCGTCGACGTCGAAGAGCGGATGTACGCCGCGGGCCGCATCCCCGGCTCGTTCTTCCGCCGCGAGGGCCGCCCGTCCACCGACGCGATCCTGACCTGCCGGCTGATCGACCGGCCGCTTCGCCCGTCCTTCGTGGACGGCCTGCGCAACGAGGTCCAGGTCGTCGTCACGGTGATGAGCCTGGCGCCGGGCGACCTCTACGACGTGCTGGCGATCAACGCCGCATCGGCGTCCACCCAGCTGTCTGGTCTGCCGTTCTCCGGCCCGGTCGGCGGCACCCGAGTGGCGCTGATCGACGGCCAGTGGGTGGCCTTCCCGACCCACGAACAGCTGGAGCGGGCCGTGTTCGACATGGTTGTCGCGGGCCGCATCGTCGGCGACGACGTGGCGATCATGATGGTCGAGGCCGAGGCCACCGAGAAGACCGTCGCGCTGGTCGCCGGTGGTGTGCAGGCGCCGACCGAGGAGGTCGTCGCCGCCGGCCTGGAGGCCGCGAAGCCCTTCATCCGGACCCTGTGCCAGGCGCAGCAGCAGATCGCGCAGGCCGCCGCCAAGGCAGTCCAGGAGTTCCCGGTGTTCCCGGCCTACGCCGAGGACGCCTTCACCGCCGTCGAGCAGGCCGTCTCCGGTGAACTCGCAGAGGCGCTGAAGATCGCCGGCAAGCAGGAGCGGGAGAACCGCCTCGACGAGATCAAGGCCGCGGTGCTGGAGAAGGTCGGCACCGGCGAGGGCCAGCAGTTCGAGGGCCGCGAGAAGGAGGTCGGCGCCGCGTTCCGGTCGCTGACCAAGAAGCTGGTTCGCCAGCGGATCATCCGCGACCAGGTCCGCATCGACGGCCGCGGGCTGACCGACATCCGCAGCCTGTCCGCCGAGGTCGGCGTGATCCCGAGGGCCCACGGATCGGCGCTGTTCGAGCGCGGCGAGACCCAGATCCTGGGCGTCTCCACGCTGAACATGCTGCGCCTGGAGCAGAACATCGACTCGTTGTCCCCGGAGACGACGAAGCGGTACATGCACCACTACAACTTCCCGCCCTACTCGACCGGTGAGACCGGCCGGGTCGGCAGCCCGAAGCGGCGCGAGATCGGCCACGGTGCGCTGGCCGAGCGGGCGCTGATGCCGGTGTTGCCGTCGCGCGAGGAGTTTCCGTACGCGATCCGGCAGGTCTCCGAGGCGCTGGGCTCCAACGGGTCCACCTCGATGGGCTCGGTTTGCGCCTCGACGCTGTCGCTGCTGAACGCGGGTGTGCCGCTGAAGGCGCCGGTGGCCGGCATCGCGATGGGCCTTGTCTCCGACGAGGTCGACGGCCAGACCCACTACGTGGCGCTGACCGACATCCTCGGTGCCGAGGACGCCTTCGGCGACATGGACTTCAAGGTCGCCGGCACTAAGGACTTCGTGACCGCCCTGCAGCTGGACACCAAGCTCGACGGCATCCCGTCCGAGGTGCTGGCCCAGGCGCTCGGCCAGGCCCGCGACGCCCGGTTCACCATCCTCGAGGTGATGGCCGAGGCGATCGGCAAGCCAGACGAGATGAGCCCGCACGCCCCGCGAGTGACCGCCATCAGCATCCCGGTGGACAAGATCGGCGAGGTCATCGGCCCGAAGGGCAAGATGATCAACTCGATCACCGAGGAGACCGGCGCGGAGATCACCATCGAGGACGACGGCACGATCTACGTCGGTGCCGCCGATGGCCCGTCCGCGGAGGCCGCGATCGACAAGATCAACGCCATCGCGAACCCGCAGCTGCCGAAGGTCGGCGAGCGCTTCCTGGGCACCGTGGTCAAGACCGCGGCCTTCGGTGCGTTCGTCTCGCTGCTGCCGGGCAAGGACGGCCTGGTGCACATCTCCAAGCTGGGCAACGGCAAGCGCATCGGCAAGGTCGAGGACGTGGTGAACGTCGGCGACAAGCTGCGCGTGGAGATCGCCGACATCGACAGCCGCGGCAAGATCAGCCTGGTACTGGTCAACGACGAGGCCGAGAAGGCCGAGGGCGAGGTCAAGCCGGAGGCCGAGACTTCGGCGCAGTGATCGGAAGACGCACACTTCGATGCGGCCCGTCCCGGACTCCCGGGGCGGGCCGTATCGTCTTGGGTGGTTTGGAACTCGTGCGGTTCAGGGGTGTGGCGACGTGTTCAACTTCAACTGGACATTGGCATCAGGAAAGCGGCGTCAGCCGCTTCCTGCCACGCACACAACTGGCGCCGCTCGGGTTCTCAGGCTGTGCCCGCCCCGAAGGGCTCCTCTGGGAGGACCTACCCCAGCGTGGCGTATTGGTCACGCAGGAGTCGGGGATCCCGGACCGAGGGGGCGACGGTAACTCCCGCAGGGGGCCGCTACCCGTACCGCTACGCACACTTTTAAAAGGGACATGAAGCAGAAGCAGACACGCGCCGGGCACCTTCAGCGCCCCGGAACCACTCGAGTCCTCGGTCGAAACGGAGACGCCGCTGTGCGCCGCACGGTGTTGCCCGGCGGGCTGCGGGTCGTCACCGAACCCGTGCCGGGCGTGCGTTCGGCCTCCGTGGGGATCTGGGTCGCGGTGGGCTCGCGCGACGAGGGGCGGCCGCACGCAGGCGCCGCGCACTACCTGGAGCACCTCCTGTTCAAGGGCACCGCCAAGCGCACCGCGGTGGACATAGCGCAGGAGATCGACGCGGTCGGCGGCGAGCTGAATGCGTTCACGTCCAAGGAGCACACCTGCTACTACGCGCACGTGCTTGACAGGGACCTGCCGCTGGCCATCGACATGCTCTGCGACGTGGTCTTCGACGCGCTGAACGCGAAGTCCGACGTGGACGTCGAGCGCAGCGTGGTCCTGGAGGAGATCGCGATGCGCGACGACGACCCCGAGGACCTGCTGCACGAGCTGTTCACCTCGGCCGTGCTGGGCGACCACCCGCTCGGCCGCTCGGTGCTGGGCACCGAAGACTCCATCGCCAACATGACCCGGGCCCGGGTGCACGGCTTCTACCGGCGCAGCTACGAGATGCCGAAGATGGTCGTCGCCGCGGCCGGGAACGTCGACCACGGCCGCGTCCTGCGGCTGCTCCGCAAGGCGCTCGGCGACCGGCTTGACGGCGACGTGCGGCCCGCGCCGCCGCGCATGGGCCGGGCCCGGTTGCCGAAGCAGCAGCCGCTGGCGCTGCACACCGACGACACCGAGCAGGCGCATCTGCTGATGGGCTGCCGCGGCTTCGACCGCCACGACGAGCGCCGGTTCGCGCTCGGGGTGCTCAACGCGGCGCTGGGCGGCGGCATGAGCTCGCGGCTGTTCCAGGAAGTTCGCGAGCGGAGGGGCCTGGCTTACTCGGTGTACTCGAGCACCACTGCGTACTCCGACGCCGGGACGTTCTCGGTGTACGCGGGCTGCACCCCGGATAGGCTCGGCGAAGTCGCGGCTGTGATCCGCGGCGTACTTGCCGGTGTCGCGGCCGACGGGTTGACCGAGGACGAGGTGGAGCGCGGCCGCGGGCAGCTGCGCGGCGGCCTCGTGCTCGGCCTGGAGGACAGCGCCTCGCGGATGAGCCGGATCGGCAAGACTGAACTCAACTACGGCAGGCACTTCACGGTCGAGCAAACCCTGGAGCGCATCGACGCGGTCACCGCGGCGGAGGTGGCGGAGCTGGCTTCCGAGCTCCTGCGGCGCCCGCTCACGACCACCATCGTCGGGCCGTACGACTCACCGGCGGATCTGCCCGACGGGGTGTGAGTCACGTCCTGCCCGGCGCAGTGCCCACAGGGCCGACGAGGGACACTCGCAACCGGAAGCGCTCACCTGCACTGACCAGGTAAAACCGCTTTGCGGGTCGCGAGTCCTGCTCGTTCGGGTGCGCCTGGTGCGGGAAAAGCACCGGTGCATAGACTCGCGGCAGTCCGGCGTCGAGGTGGGAAGGTAGTCGTCACGTGAACAGCCCGATCAAGGTCGGCGTGCTGGGTGCCCGCGGGCGGATGGGATCCGAGGCGGTTCGCGCCGTCGGAGAGGCCCCCGACACCGAACTGGTCGCTGCGATCAACCGCGAGGACAGCCTGACCGGGCTGGTCGAGGGCGGCGCACAGGTCGCCGTCGATCTCACCCACCCCGACGCGGTCCTCGACAACATCCGGTTCTGCGTCGAGCACGGCATCCACGTGGTCGTCGGCACCAGCGGGCTCGGCGCCCCGGAACTGGACACCGTTCGCTCCTGGCTGGCTGACCGGCCGGAGGTCGGCGTGCTGGTCGCGCCGAATTTCGCGATCGGGGCGGTCTTGTCGATGCGGTTCGCAGAGCTGGCCGCGAAGTTCTTCGAGTCCGTGGAGATCGTCGAACTGCACCACCCGAAGAAGGCCGACGCCCCGTCGGGCACCGCCGCGCGCACCGCTGAGGTGATCGCGCAGGCGCGCGCCGAGGCGGGCTTGGGCGCGGGGCCGGATGCGACGACCAAGGAGCTGGACGGTGCCCGCGGCGCGGACGTCGACGGCGTCCGGGTGCACTCGGTGCGTATGACCGGTCTCGTCGCGCACCAGGAGGTGCTGTTCGGCACCGAGGGAGAGACCCTGACCATCAGGCACGACTCCTACGACCGCCGCTCGTTCATGCCCGGGGTGCTGCTCTCCATCCGCGAGGTGGGCGCCCGGCCGGGCCTGACCGTCGGCCTCGACGCGCTGCTGGGGATCTGAGTGGCCGAGCAGCGCAAGCTGATGAACCCGCGGACGTCCGCGTTCGTGGTCGCGATCGTGCTGCTGGTGTACCTGGTGCTGATGGGTGGCCGTGCGGTCACCATGATCACCAGCGGACAGCCGGTGTTCATCGCCCTCGGGGTGGCGGTTTTCGTGCTGCCGGTGCTCGGCGCCGTGCTGGTCGTCGACCAGTTGCGCTTCGGGGTGAGCACCGAACGGCTCGCGCAGCGGCTCTACGACGAGGACGCTTTGCCCGACGTCTCACACCTGCCGCGCCGCCCCTCCGGTCGTGTGGAGCGCGAGGCGGCCGACGCTTACTTCGACGAGAAGCAGGCTGAACTCGAAGCAGCGCCGCAGGATTGGCGCCGCTGGTTTGCGCTGGCACAGGCCTACGACCTGGCCGGTGACCGCAATCGCGGCCGCAAGGCGATGCGCCGCGCGATCGAACTGGAACGCGCGGAATCCGCCGAGTGACGCGGGTTTCGCTCCGTGGAAAGACTCGAGGGGCGTGCAAATCGCACCACCCCGGTCCGCGCCCCATATCACCCAAAAACCGAGAGATCATTAACTCCTCTACCCCACTTCGGGTGAACGCGGGCGCGTGCTGCGGTTCTCCGGGTAACGATGGTCAGGCGATCTCAAACATGTGGTTGGGCCATTGGCAGTGTTGCCCGCGGTCCTGATCATCCTGCCATGTCAAGGTTCGCCACTTTGGTGGTTCGCCTGCATGTCGATGTGGTGCAGCAGCTCAGCGTTGCCTGTTGCGCTCGCTAGGAATCTCCTTTCGTGGTACCGGGCCCAGCGAGCCGACGCGGGTTCTCCCCGGTCCGACGTGTTCCCTTCGGCACTCCGGCATTAACGCTTCCTCCCTAGCGCTGCTTTATCCGCCGCGCGATAGGTGGGGCTCGGGCGTGCCTTCAGCAAGTGATTCCACGAATTCTCGGAGCACGAATGAAGATCCGTTTTCGCAGACTGCTCGCCCGGGTCGGCCGTCGTTGTGCTGGCGGTCGGCGCGGTCACGCTACCCGTCCAGGACGCCTATGCGGATGTCGACGTTTCGACGCAACCCGTGAAAGGCGCCGATGCCAAGGACTGCACCGGTACCAGCCACGTGGTGAAAAGCGCGTTGGAGAAGTCGGAGTCCAACGGCCAGCGCAAGAAATGACTGCTTGTCTGGGCCGACGACGAGAACATCGCCGACACAGTGGTTCCGGACGTGCGGAACCTGCCGGGATAGCTGGGCCTCGGCAATGTCGCGAATGCAGCGCCAGGACCGGGTTCCCTCGCGGTCATCGACGCGACACCGGGATCACCCGGATACGGCGAGGTGGTCAACACCGTCCACCGTTGGGCCACTGGTGGAGAACGAGCCGCGCTACATGCGATACGTGTGGCAAAAGGGGGACACCATGTACGAGGGTGCGTTGTTCGGCGCTCGCCGGGGGCTTTCGAGGCCCGGATTTCAGGCGGCGGAGTCGGGATTCACAGCCAACCGACGACGACTCCCGGAGCGATCGCGAGCGCGCCGAACCGGACGAAACGCCCGATGAAGCCCGTGACCACGAACATGGCCAGCGGAACCTTCGCCCAACCCGCGATCACCGCGATCGCGGCGAACGGCGGCAGGCTCGCGGCCGCGCTGATCAGCAATACCGCGCCCGTCCACACCGGCCGCTGCTGGCAGTTCGACCGGAACTTCTCCAACCACTCGCGCCAGCGGCCCTTCTGCTCGCGCTCGCCGTCCTTGCGCCGGAACAGCCAGGGCAGCCGGATCGCGCCGCGCGCCGCGTAGAAGTGCAGCAGCTTCCCGGCGATCTGGCCGGCGGCGATGACCAGCGCCAACAGCCACCACGGGATATCCGTGCCGTTGAGCACCAGCCCGATCGCGAACAGTTCGACGCTGATCAACGGGAGCAGAGCCGAGGCCACCGACACCCCGAAAGTGGTGGACAGCAAACCGATCACGGCCAGCACGATCGCTCCCAGCGCGCTTGAACCCCAGCTGGCGGAGAGGCCAACAACCCGCGTCCACCGGGAACCGGCGAGCACCGCCCGAATTCATCGATCCTCGAACCGCATTTCAATCGGGCCCGACAACCGCAACTCCCGCAGCGGCCGCCCCCCGGCGTCCAACGTGCGTACCGTACCGTCCGGTGCCCAGCCCGCGCTGCGGAAGAACGCCATTGACGCGGTGTCGGCCTCCGGCACCCACGTAATGCCCCGCGTGGCGCCGCCAACGGCGAGCCGCTTCGCCATCGCGCCGAGCAGCCGCCCGGCGTGACCACGTCGCCCCCAGCGCGGTTCCACCAGCAGCGCGCTGACCAGCGCGACCGTGGCCAAATCGGACGGTGGCGTGCCGTTGGCCGAAGCCGCCTCGGCTTCCGGGGCCGGACCGGCCGCGCAGAACCCCACGATCCACTGGCCCTCCGTCGCTACCAGCACCGATGCGGGCCCGCCGGTCAGGGTCCGGTGCCACTCCTGCTCGGTCGTCGCGCCGTCCAGCCCGTCCAACACCTCCGCCGGTAGCAGCTCACTGAAGGCGGTGCGCCACGTTGTCAGCTGGATGCGAGCGATCTCCGCGGCATCGGACGGCACCGCTTCCCGCACGTCGGCATCGGCCATGGCGACAAACTAACGTGTCTGGCCGATCATCCAACCGGCCGGTGGGGTCGTTCAGAAGCCGCTCGCTTTCTTTATGAGTTGTCGCGGTCCGTCTCCTTGCCGGAACTGAAGCTGTACGGCGGGGCGTTCGACCCGCCAGCGCGAGCAAACGGGCCGTTCGCTCCAACTACCGGGCGTCGTTGCTCGGTGGTGATCCGGCTGTCGGGGATTGCTGGCACGATCTGCCGGGTGCAGACCATGAGCCGCGACACCGCACGCCGACTCGCCCTCGCAGCCCAGGGCTTCGCCGACCCACCGCCACGCGGCGAGGTGACACGCCGACACCTGCAGCGAGCTCTGGCCCGCACCAAACTGTTGCAGCTCGACTCGGTCAACGTGGCCGTCCGAGCGCACTACATGCCGCTGTTCAGCCGACTCGGCGGCTACGCACCGGAGCTCCTCGACGCGACGGCCTGGTCGAACCGGGCACGGCAACCGCGGCTGCTAGTCGAGTACTGGGCGCACGAAGCCTCGCTCATCCCGGTCGAGGACTGGCCGCTGTTGCGGTGGCGGATGCGGGACTACGGCGGTGCCTGGCGGCAGCGGAGCCGCGAACTGCTGGAACGCTCGCCGCAACTGATCGACGACGTGCTGACCGCGGTCAAGGAACTCGGGCCGATCGGCGCGGGCAGCCTGGAACGCGAACTCGGCGGTAGCCAACGGCAGGGGCGCGGACCCTGGTGGAACCGCACCGACACGAAACGGGCCTGCGAGCTGCTGTTCGCGATGGGCGAGCTGACCACCGGCACCCGGCGCGGCTTCGAACGGCTCTACGACCTACCCGAACGTGTGCTGCCCGCGCACGTGCTCGCGCACGAGCCGGAGGACGACGAAGCGATCCGCGCGTTGGTGGAGCGTTCCGCGCACGCACTCGGCGTCGCCACCGAACCTGATCTGCGGGACTACTACCGGCTCTCGCCCGCGCAGTCGCAGCAGGCCGTGGCCGAGCTCGTCGAGGACGACGTCCTCGAGCCAGTCGCGGTGCACGGCTGGCGGCAGCCCGCGTACCGCTACGCGACTGCCCGCATACCCAGGAAGATCACCGGCCGTGCGTTGCTCTGCCCGTTCGACCCGCTGATCTGGGAACGTTCCCGCGCCGAACGGCTTTTCAAGTTCCGCTATCGCATCGAGATTTACGTCCCCGAACCCAAGCGGCAGTACGGGTACTACGTCTTCCCCTTCCTCCTCGATGGTGAACTGGTGGCCCGCGTCGATCTGAAGGCCGACCGGACCGCAGGCGTGCTCCGGGTGCCCGGCGCGTTCCTCGAATCCGGCCGCGATGCGGGCGAGGTGCTTCCGGAACTGTCCGCCGCGCTGCGCGACATGGCGTCTTGGCTGGGCCTCGACGACGTCGCCATCGGCGGCAGGGGAGACCTGGCCAAGCCCCTGCGCGCAGCTAGCCGCTGACTGCGACCACGCGCGCGAAAGATTCGGTGACCGTGCGGACGGCGGCCTCGTTAGCGGTGCGTTCAGCTCGTTCAGGTGCCCTCCGCGCGGTCGTGTTTCTTGCGCTGCCACGACTTCGTCGCCGTGGCGAAATCCGAAATCCCCATTCGCCGAGCGCCTCGACCGGGCCGAGCAGGCTCTTGCCCAAATCGGTGAGCCGGTACTCGACCCGTGGTGGAGCTTCCCGGTAGGTGCACTTGTCGACCAGGTCGTTGTACTGGAGTCGGCGCAGCGTTTCGGAACGCCCCTTGGCGCGGGATCCCGCCGATCCGCCGCCGCAAGTCAATCGGCTTAACGGCCCCCTGCGGAGCGCCCAGACGACCCCGGGTTCCACGTGTTGGACAAGCCGGAGCAGCCAGGTGAAGACGGGAAGAGCTCGATGGGATTGGGGATTCTGGGCGTTGGAAACATGGCCGACGCACTCGGTGCACAGTGGACGCGGGTCGGTCACCAGGTGATGGTGAGCGGTCACGACCCGGTGAAGACGCGTGCGCTTGCCATTTTGGTGCACGCGCGCGGTTTCCCTGTCTTACGTAGCGGTTGTCAAAACGGCATCACCCGTTCCTGTGCGGCCGAAGATCTGCAACTTCGGCTCCTTCTCGGGAGGTTCTTCAGACACTGCCAGGTCGCTGCTCGCGGTGCCGGTGGACGAGGTGAGGTCGACCTCCGCCGCGGTTCCGCGGTGAATCGACACCTGCAGTTCGCCGGAACCGGTGATCAGCTCGACCTGCCCGGCAGTTGCGTCCGCGATCGTCAGATCGCCGCTGCCCGAACGCGCCATCACGTCGCCGGACACGGTGCCCAGCCAAACGTTGCCGCTGCCGGTGGCGACCGACGACGCCGCCTCGATCGCGCTGATCTCGACGTCGCCGCTGCCGCTGCGCGCGTGCACGCCGCCGGCCATCGTCCCGAGTCGTAGCTGGCCGGAACCGGTCCGGACCGTGGCCCGATCCGTGGCGCGCTCGACCCACACGGAGCCGGAACCGGCCTGGATGCTGACCCGCCCGGCTGCGCCGGTCACGTGCACCTCGCCGGAGCTGGAATGCACACCCACCTCTGAGTCCAGCGGGGCGCGCACCTTGACCGCCAGCGGGATGTTGCGCAGCGGCGCGTTAGCTGGGGTTCGGACAGCGAGCCGGTTGCCGGTGAGGTCGATCCGCGTCTGCCGCACGGCCTCGGAGACCGGCTCCTGCGGCCCGCGACCGCGCTCGGCGTCGCCGCCGGTGCGGATTCCCGCCTCGCCGAACTGCTCGGTGACCCAGCTCAGCAGTCCAGTCAGGCCGCTGCGCCAGTCCGGCCCACTGGCACCAGGATCATGCCGGACCTCGACGTGGGTGGTCGCGGTTTCGGCCAACTCGACCACGACAGGCCCCAGGCTGTTGCCGATGTCGATGCGGATCGGCCCGCTGGTGTCGAAGTCCTGGCTGCGCACCAGTTCGGCCAACCGCTCCTCCGCGCCCGGCCGGTCTTCGGGCTCTGCCGGGCCGTTGCCCCTGGTCTCGTCGTTCGCCATCGCGATCCCTCCTCTCTCAGCCTTCCACCCAGCCGCGCAATCGCGAGCCGGGGTCGCCGCGCCACCTCCCGCGCGGGCCGCCGCCGGGCGGTCCCCACGGTCGACCGCGCCCGTGCCGGGGGTGGTCCCACGGGCCGCGCGGACGACCGGTGTGCAGCGCGCCCTGGACCGCCTGGGCGACCCAGGTGTTCAGCGACACGCCCTGGCTCGCGGCGGCCTGTTCGGCCTGCGCCTTTATCTCTTCCAGCAGGCGCAGCGTGATGCGGCTTATGTCGCCGCTCTCGCCACTAGGTGGAAGTGGCGGTGGCTCCGCTTCGTCGTCCACCGTGGGTGGCGCCGAGCCGCCGCTGACCACCACCCTGACGTCGCGGCCGTCGAGGCGGATGTCTACGACCTGGCCGTCCAGCCGGGTCGTCACCTCCGCTGCCAGGTCGGACAGTGCGTTCATGATCGCCAGCCGCGCGGCCGGCTCGACCGCGCCGGACAGCACCGCCGCGGTCTGCCGGGTCTGCTCGTCGCCCGCGGAGGCCGCGGAGGTCAGGTCCTCGCGAAGCTGCTCGATGTAAGGGCTCAGATCCATGACACCACTATGACGTCATCAATGGCGTCATGCAATGACCTGATGGTGTCAACTGGCGTCATGGGATCTTGTCGGGTCCGCCGGTTACGCTCGATGCACACATTGGGGAGTCGTCCGCGGCAGTCGCCGACCGCCGTGCAGAGCAGGAAAGGGGCCCGCCCGTCGTGACCGAGATCGTGCGGCCGAAAGTGCAGCTGATCGGCAAGACCGAGTTCTTCCCGCCGGAGGACGTGGACTGGTCGACCGACACCGACGGTGGGCAGGCGCTGGCCGAGTTCGCCGGTCGCGCGTGCTACCAGTCGTGGCGCAAGCCGAACCCGGCCACCGCCACCAACGCCGGCTACCTGCGGCACATCCTCGAGGTCGGCCACCTGTCCGTGCTGGAGCACGGCTCCGTGTCCTTCTACCTGTCCGGGATGTCCCGCTCGCTGACCCACGAGTTGATCCGGCACCGGCACTTCTCCTACTCGCAGCTGTCGCAGCGGTACGTGCCGGAGCGCAACGCAGCGATGGTCGAGCCAGACGTCATCGCCCAGGACCCGGAGCTGCACGAGAAGTTTGTGGCGGCCACCGAGGCCAGCGTCGCCGCCTACACCGATCTGCTCGCCGCGCTGGAGGAGAAGTTCGCCGACGAGCCGAAGGCGACGCTGCGCCGCAAGCAGGCGCGGCAGGCGGCCCGCGCGGTGCTGCCCAACGCCACCGAGACCCGGATCGTGGTGACCGGCAACTACCGGGCG
The DNA here is from genome assembly GCF_053599315.1 of Saccharopolyspora sp. NPDC000995. Taxonomy (NCBI): domain Bacteria; kingdom Bacillati; phylum Actinomycetota; class Actinomycetes; order Pseudonocardiales; family Pseudonocardiaceae; genus Saccharopolyspora; species Saccharopolyspora sp. NPDC000995. The sequence goes on along the minus strand of NZ_JBSFLZ010000012.1, from coordinate 77,455 downwards.
TGGCGGCACTTCGTCGCGATGCGCGCGTCCGAGCAGGCCGATGTCGAGATCCGCGCACTCGCCATCGAGTGCCTCCGCCAGCTGCATAAGGCCGCACCGAACGTGTTCAGCGATTTCGAGATCACCACGCTGAAGGACGGCACCGAGGTCGCCTCCAGCCCGTTCGTCACCGAGGGCTGAAGCTGCGCGCACGCGGGCTTCCGGGGCCCCGGCCAAGGGTTCCGGGTGCCCGCGTTCTGCTGTCCGGGGCCGCGACAGATCCGCAGGTGGCACCGCCACGAGGTCGGCTCGCACGGCTTCCCCGCGGCCGGGAACCGATCGTTGTGCAGCACAGTCCAAGGGGCGGCCGGAATCGTCTGATTGGATGATCGGCGACGTAGGGACGTGTGCGCTGCGTGGTCGCGCGCGGGGACTTCGGTGGAGGACGGCGCAGTGGTGGAGCGGGTCGGACCGCAGCAGGCTCGGGTGATCGGTGGTCGCTACCGGGTCGTCCAGGAGCTCGGGCGCGGTGGCATGGGGATCGTGTGGCGGGCCTGGGACCAGGTCATCGGCCGCGAGGTGGCGATCAAGGAGCTGCACCTGCCCGACGGCGTGCCGCTGGCCGAGCGGGAGGTCTTCGAGGCGCGGGTACTCCGCGAGGCGCGCACCGCAGGGCGGCTGAACGACCCCGCGGTGGTCACGGTGCACGACGTGCTGGCCGAGTCCGGCACTACCTACATCGTGATGGAGCTCGTGCAGGCGGTCACGCTCAGCGACTACATCGCCCAGTGGGGTCCGCTACGCCCAGAGCAGGCCGCGGACCTGGCGCGCAAGGTGCTGTCCGCGCTGGAGGCCGCGCACGCGGCCGGAATCGTGCACCGCGACGTCAAGCCCAGCAACATCATGGTGGCCGACGGGCGGGTCAAGCTGACCGATTTCGGGATCGCCCAGACCCTGGACGACCCGCGGCTGACCACCAGCGGCGCGATCGTCGGCTCGCCGTCGTTCATGGCGCCGGAGCGGATCAAGGGCGCCGACGCGTCGCCGGCCAGCGACCTGTGGTCGCTCGGTGCGACGCTGTTCTTCGCGGTCGAGGGCTGGGTGCCGTTCGAGCGGCAGACGACAGCAGCCACGCTGCACGCGGTGCTCAACGAGATGCCCCAGTTGTCGCGCCCGCACGGCGTGATCGGTTCGGTGATCACCGGGCTGCTGATCGGCGACCCGCGGGCGCGGTTCACCGGCCCGCAGGTCCGGGCATTGCTGGACAGCGCGCCCGCGGGCGGTGCGCCGGAGCCGACCACCCACCCGGTCGGGCCGCCCACCCGGGTCGCCCAGGGGGCGTCGCAGCAGAAGCGGTCCAAGCGCCCGTGGCTCATCGTTGCGGGCGTCGCCGCTGTTGTGCTGTTCGTCGCTGGCGTCCTGATCGGACGGTTCGCGCTGGTCGGCGGCGGTGCGCCGACCGCGATGGATTCGACCCTGGTGTTCGGCAAGGGCGGCGACGTCGACGAATTCGACCCGGACGGCAAGGACTGCGGAATCGGGAAGATCACCCGGGGAAAGCCCGTCAACAACACGACGTTGTGCTCCGACCCGCACGACTTCGAGTTCTACGCGTCGGGAGCTGCGTTCAGCTCCTCCAGCTACGACATGGCCTATCCAGGGGAGGCCGCACTGACCGCATACGGCGAGGGCTACTGCTCGATGTACTTCGCCTCGGACAAGGTCGTCACGCCGGGCAAGCAGACCACGTTGCGCTACGTCGCCCTCATCCCCTCGGAGCAGTCCTGGAACGCGCACCGGCAGGCTGAAGGCGACCGCAAGGTAGGTTCGCAGCAGATCTACTGCGCCCTCTACAGCGCGTCCGGCGACAAGCTGCAGGCGGCCGCGACGAAATGATCGGTTGCGTCGCCGCGCCGATCGGCGGTGGCTAGAGTGGTCGCATGGGTGTGGCCAGCGATGAACGCCAGCAGTTGTGCGACCTGTTCGAGCAGCTCGGCCCCGACGCGCCGACGCTGTGCGAGGGGTGGACCACCAAGGACCTCGCGGTGCACCTCGTGGTGCGCGAGCGGCGTCCGGACGCGGTGGTCGGCAAGTTCGTGAAAGCGCTCGTGGATCGCAGTGAGCGGATCCAGAACGAACTGCGCGCGCTGTCCTGGCCGGAGCTGGTCGACCAGATCCGGCAGGGCCCGCCGAAGTGGAACCCGCTCAGCTTCGGCGGAGTGGACGAGGCGGTGAACGCTGCCGAGTACTACGTGCACCACGAGGACGTCCGGCGTGCGCAGCCGGGCTGGCAGCCGCGCCCGTCCGACCCGGTGCGTGAGGAAGCGCTCTGGAAGTCGCTGACCCGGGTGGCGAAGATGTTCTACGGGCGCAGCCCGGTGGGCGTGGTGCTGCGACGCCCGGACGGCACCGAGATCGCGGCCAAGCGCGGTCCGCGCACGGTGCGGTTCAGCGGCGAGCCCAGCGAGCTGATCCTGCACGCCTTCAGCCGCCGTGCGGCGAAGGTCACCGTCGATGGCAACGAGGCCGACGTGCTCGCGGTCGAGGACTTGCGCCGTTCGTTCTAAGGATCTTTTCCGGGCGAGCCGAAAACTCGCTCGCGCAATGCTCGCCCGGCAGGAAGAAGCACGGCGTTGCGGGGGCTGCGGACGCCGGGTTTCCGGGATCTGGTTCGAGGTCGGTCCGGTGGATCTGAACGAGGAACTAACCAGGTAGCGTCAGGGCCATGACCGTCTGCCCCACCGCCATTACGGGCCGCCCGTTCGGCCGCGTCCTGACCGCCATGGTCACGCCGTTCGACGAAGACGGAAAGCTCGACCTGAAGCTGGCGCAGGAGCTTGCCACGTATTTGGTCGACAGCGTCGGCAATGATGGGTTGGTCGTCAACGGCACCACCGGTGAGAGCCCCACGACCAGCGACCACGAGAAGGAGCAGCTGCTGCACGCCGTGGTCGAGGCGGTGGGTGACCGCGCGACCGTGGTAGCCGGCGCGGGCACCAACAACACCGAGCACTCGGTCGAACTGGCCCGGGCCGCGGAACGGGCCGGTGCGCACGGCCTGCTGGTCGTGACGCCGTACTACTCGCGTCCGCCGCAGGAGGGGCTGTTCCAGCACTTCTGGACGGTTGCCGACGCCACCGAGCTTCCGGTGATGCTCTACGACATCCCGCCGCGCTCCGTCGTGCCGATCCAGGTCGACACCCTGAAGCGACTGGCCGAGCACCCGCGGATCAAGGCGGTCAAGGACTCCAAGCATGACTTGCTCGCCGGCAGCGAGGTGCTGGCGAGCACGGACCTCGCGTACTACTCGGGCGAGGACCCGTTGAACCTGCCCTGGTTGTCGGTCGGCGCGGTCGGGTTCGTCAGCGTGATCGGCCACGTGGTGGGGGACCGGCTGCGCAAGATGCTGGACGCCTTCGAGGCTGGCGATGTCGAGGGCGCCAGGGAGGTCCACAATGGACTCCTGCCGGTGTACCGGTCGATGAACTTCGTCGGCGGCGTCATCTTCTCCAAGACGGCGCTGCGGCTCTGCGGCTACGAGACCGGCCAGCCGCGATTGCCGCTGCCGGCCGCTACCGAGGAGCAGGTGCGGTTGATCACCACCGACCTGTGGGATGCTGGCCTGGTACTGGTCAATCCGGACGCCGCACAGAGGTGAACCAGCGTTGAGCGCAAAGGCGACAGCCATCGAGTACCACCCGGTGACGCCGACATCATCGGCCCCACCACCCCCGTTGGCTGACGGTGGGCTACGCGTCGTGGCGCTCGGCGGCATCGGCGAGGTCGGCCGGAACATGACCGTGTTCGAGCACGAGGGCCAGTTGTTGATCGTCGACTGCGGCGTGCTGTTCCCGGAGGACGACGCCCCCGGCGTGGACCTGATCTTGCCGGACTTCGCAGCGATCGAGAACAGGCTCGACGACATCGACGCGCTGGTGCTCACGCACGGGCACGAGGACCACATCGGGGCAGTGCCGTTCCTGCTGCGGCTGCGGCCGGACCTGCCGGTGGTGGGGTCGAAGTTCACCCTCGCTCTGCTCGCCGCGAAGTGCCGAGAGCACCGGCTCAACCCGGTGCTGGTCGAGGTTTCCGAGGGTCAGCGCAGCCGGCACGGCGGCTTCGAGCTGGAGTTCTTCGCGGTCAACCACTCCATCCCGGACGCGCTGGCGGTCGCCATCCGAACCCCGGCCGGCATCGTGCTGCACACCGGTGACATCAAGCTCGACCAGCTGCCGCTGGACAACCGGCTGACCGACCTCGCCGGGTTCTCCCGGCTCGGCGACGAGGGCGTGGACCTGTTCCTGGTCGACTCCACCAACGCCGAGGTGCCCGGGTTCGTCACGCCCGAACGCGAGATCGGCCCGGTGCTGGACCGGGTCATCGGCAAGGCGACCCAGCGTGTGATCGTGGCCTGCTTCGCCAGCCACGTGCACCGCGTGCAGCAGGTGCTGGAGGTCGCCGAGACGCACGGTCGAAAGGTGTGTTTCGTCGGCCGGTCGATGGTGCGCAACATGGGCATCGCGACCGATCTGGGCATGTTGCAGGTGCCCGACGGGTTGCTGGTTGACCTCGACGAGGCGCTGTCGATGCCGGAGCACATGGTCGCGTTCGTCTCCACCGGTTCGCAGGGCGAGCCGCTGTCGGCGCTGTCGCGGATGGCGCGCGGCGAGCACAAACAGATCCGGATCCGAGCCGGAGACACCGTCGTGCTGGCGAGTTCGCTGATCCCCGGCAATGAGACCGCGGTTTTCGGCGTGGTCAACGGCCTGGTCCGGTTGGGTGCCAACGTGGTGCACCAGGGCCACGCGAAGGTGCACGTGTCCGGTCACGCCTCGGCCGGTGAGCTGCTGTACCTCTACAACGCGGTGCGGCCGAGCAACGTGATGCCGGTGCACGGCGAGTGGCGGCACCTGCGGGCGAACGCCGAGCTCGCGCGGCTGACCGGTGTCCCGGCAGATCGCGTGGTGATCGCCGAGGACGGGGTCGTGGTGGACCTGGTGGACGGGATCGCCGCGATCGCCGGCCGGGTCGAGGTTGGGCACGTCTATGTGGACGGCCTGTCGGTCGGTGACGTAGGCGAGTCCACACTGTCGGACCGGCTGGTGCTGGGCGAGGGCGGGTTCATCGCGATCACGGTCGCCGTCGAGGCGTCGACCGGCCGGGCGGTGTCCTCCCCGACGATCTCCGGGCGCGGGTTCTCCGACGATCCGAAGGCGCTGGACAACGTGGTGCCGCTGGTGGAGATGGAGCTGGCCCGCACCGAGGCGGAGGGCATCACCGACACTCACCGGATCGCCCAGGCGGTGCGCCGGGTGGTGGGTCGCTGGGTGGCCGAGACTTACCGGCGGCGGCCGATGATCGTGCCGAACGTGCTCCCGGTCGAATCCTGACCCACCGCTCGCTCGGGTGGCTTGTTGGTCCGTTTTGTCGGGCGCATTTGATCACTGCCAGTTGCCGTGATCTCCACGGGGTGATCTGAGAAACCCGTTGGGAGCACACGGCAGGCTTGATCGGGACCTCGCTGCAAGGGTTGGTGACACCGGTTCGGAGCGCATCCGCCCCGAAGTGGAGCTCTTCGGACCGGCGGAATCACCACACGGGAGATTGGGGTCTGAAGTGCGTACTTCCGCTCGACTCTTCGGCGCTGCCACCGCTGCGGCCGCGATGCTGGCTGTCGGTTCCCCGGCGTTCGCCGACAGTTACGGCAACGACGGGATCAACGTCCTTGACGACAACAACACCAGCGTCGCGCCGGTCCAACTGTGCGGCAACAACATTGGCGTGTTCTCCATCGTGGCGCCGTTCGCGTCTCCGCAGATCAACAAGTGCGTCAACGCGCCGATCCTGGACCACTGACGGCGAAGACCTCGCGTCACACGTCAACTGCGGAGAAGGGCCGACCTCCCCCACGGGAAGTCGGCCCTTGCGCCGCATCACCAGCGCGCCCCGGCCTCCCATTCGCTGCCCGCGTTTCGACCATGATCCGGATTTACCGAACCATGCTGCAAGAAAGGGCCGGTCTCCTCGGACAGACCGGCTCTTTTCTGCAGGTTGATCAGTGCCGGCTGGACTTCAGGGCTTCCTGCAGGACCGCGGGTTGTTGCGGACGGACGTTCAGCGCGCCCACGCCCTCAGGGTTGGCTGGGGGAGCGGTTCGCACTCGGTGTCCGGGCCTTCGGCAGGCTGCCGCGCCAACAGCTTCACGCTGAGGCTATTGAGCTCGGACTGGAACTGGGAGTTCCCGGGAACTTCGGGAGGGAATGCTTACGTCGTCGGTGCCGATGCGACCGAGAAAACCATGGCCAGGACGAGGACGACGGGAGAGTCTGCGGATGAGGGCGCGTGGTAAACGCATCGCGACCTCCCGGTCAGCGAGAACGGACAAGCCACGATCACGCGCTACGATGTTGCGCCGCTCACGTGCGGACGACCGGGCTAATCTGCTTCATTCACGGGCGCCAGGGGCTGCGTTTGTCGGTGGCCGGGCGAGTCGGGTCGAAGTGGTGGGGGGCGCCGAGTTCGCCCGCTCGCAGCGGCACCATGCCGGCGGCGATCGCGCGCATGATGCGGTCGCGGGCCCTGGCGGCGTCGCCGACCCGGTCGGCGGACAGGTCGCTCAGGTCCACCGGCGCTCCGAAGTGGACTTTCAGCTTCGGCCTGCGGCGAACGGCCCGCAGCCACGACGCGAACAGGATCCACAGGTCGCCGAACCCTCCGACGCGGACCATGCCGTAGCACATCGCCTCGTGGGCACCCCACTGGCTGATCGGCACCACCGTTGCGCCGGACGTCAGCGCCATCCGGGCCACGCCGGTCTTCCCGCGCTCCGGCCACATGTCCGGTTCGAGGGTGATGCGGCCCTCCGGGTACATCAGCACTGGGTGGTGTTCGCTGGTCAGCGCCGAGACGACCCGCCCCAGCGCCTCGCCCGCGGTGCTCTTGCCGCGGTCAGCCCGGACGTGCCGGCAGGCGCGGAGGACCTTGCCCAGCACCGGGGTGTCGAACAGCCCGCCGGTGGCGAGGAAGCGCGGCGCGAGCCGCCGGGTCCGGCAGGCGGCGATCAGCACCAGCGCGTCGAGGTTGCCGATGTGGTTGGCGGCCAGCAGCAGCGGCCTGCCGCGCATCGAATCCGGCACGTCGCCGGTCACTTCCAGCCGCCCGGAGAGCCCGACGACCGCCCGGTCCACCCGCATCAGCACGCGCCACAGCAGCGGCGCGTCGCGGAACAGTTTCTCGCGGTCGGTTCGGCGTGTCGGCTCGTGCGGGCTGGAAGGTAAAGCAACCATGATGGTCAAGGATCTCACGCGTGGTGCCCCGGTTGGAGCGGATCGCCCGAAAAACCGTCCGGCCAGCGATCTTCCGTGGCTGGTGTGACGCGAGAGGTCGGTGAAGATACCGTGTGGGGCATGGCGAGCCGAACATCGAGCGGGGGACGTGGCTCGACGCGCGGTAAGAGCGCGACCAAGAGTAACGGTTCCGCTGCCCGGAGAGGTGGAGCGGCCAGGTCGACCACCGCGCGGAAGAGCACGGGGAGCGCCAAGCCTCGCCCCGGATCGACGCACGCGCCCCGCAGGCCGGCGCCCAAGCGTTCCAGCAAGACCCGTTCCAAGAGTGGCGGGAGTCTCGCGCGCGGCGTAGGGAGCGTGGTCCGGGCGGTAGGCAAGACCAAGGATCTCGACCCCGCGCACCGCCGCGACGGGCTGGCGCTGATCTACCTCGCGACTGCGGTGATCGCCGCCGCCGGTGTCTGGTGGCAGGCCGGGGGGCCGGTCGGGCACTGGTTCGACTGGGCCCTGCGCTCGGTCATCGGCATGGCCGCCGTGGTGCTGCCGGTGGTGCTGCTGGTCACGGCCGTCCTGCTGATGCGCACCGAGAACAGCGCGGAGGCGCGGCCGCGGGTGGTGATCGGGTCGATGCTACTGATCTTCACCACGCTCGGCGTCCTGCACATCGTGGCGGGTTCCCCGCTGAACCCCGAGGACTGGCCGAACGCCGGCGGGGCCCTCGGGTTCGTCGCCGGCGGGCCGCTCGCGCACGGCCTCACCAGCTGGGTCGCCGTGCCCGTGCTGGTGCTGATCGGGCTGTTCGGGGCGCTCGTGCTCACCGGCACGCCGGTGCGCGAGGTCGCGGCGCGGTTGCGCGGCCTCGGGCAAGAGGCCGAGGAGGCCCGGTCGACGGCCGGCACCAAAGAGATCGAGGGCGATACTGCCTCGGTGAAGCTGCGCCGCCCGTCGCGGCGCCGCCAGGCGGCGATGTCCGATGAGGACCGCCAGCTGTCGCTGGACGACGTGCCCGAGGAACAGCCCAAGCCGGCGAAGCCGAGAGCCGCCGCGGTGCCGGCCAAGCCGGTCGCCGAAGCTGCCGGCGAGAAGCCGAAGAAGAGCAGCAAGCCGCAGATCAGCCGGAGCGTCGAAGGCGACTACCAGCTGCCGCCGCTGGACGTGCTCACCGACGGCGACCCGCCGAAGAGCCGCAGTCGGGCCAACGACAGCATGATCGAGGCGATCACCGCGGTGTTGGAGCAGTTCAACATCGACGCCCAGGTCACCGGCTTCACCCGGGGTCCGACCGTGACCCGCTACGAGGTGGAGCTAGGCCCCGGGGTGAAGGTCGAGAAGATCACCGCGCTGACCAAGAACATCGCCTACGCCGCGGCGACCGACAACGTCCGGCTGCTGGCGCCGATCCCCGGCAAGTCCGCGGTGGGCATCGAGGTTCCCAACAGCGACCGGGAGATGGTGCGGCTCGGCGACGTGCTGCGCTCCGCCGAGGCGGGCAAGGACAGCCACCCGCTGGTGATGGGGCTGGGCAAGGACATCGAAGGCCACATGGTCACTGCGAACCTGGCGAAGATGCCGCACCTGCTGGTGGCCGGCTCGACCGGGTCCGGTAAGTCCAGCTTCGTCAACTCGATGCTGGTGTCGCTGCTCGCGCGGGCCACCCCGCAGGAGGTCAGGATGATCCTGATCGACCCGAAGATGGTGGAACTGACCCCGTACGAGGGCATCCCGCACCTGATCACGCCCATCATCACCCAGCCGAAGAAGGCCGCCTCCGCGCTGGCCTGGCTGGTGGAGGAGATGGAGCAGCGCTACCAGGACATGCAGGCCAACCGGGTGCGCCACATCGACGACTTCAACCGGAAGGTCAAGTCGGGGGAGATCACCACCCCGCTGGGCAGCGAGCGCGAGTACCGGCCGTACCCGTACATCCTGGCCATCGTCGACGAGCTCGCCGACCTGATGATGACCGCGCCGCGGGACGTCGAGGACGCCATCGTGCGGATCACCCAGAAGGCGCGGGCCGCCGGCATCCACTTGGTGCTGGCCACCCAGCGCCCGTCGGTGGACGTGGTGACGGGTCTGATCAAGACCAACGTGCCGTCTCGGCTGGCGTTCGCCACCTCGTCGCTGACCGACTCGCGGGTCATCCTGGACCAGCCGGGCGCGGAAAAGCTGATCGGGATGGGCGACGCGCTGTACCTGCCGATGGGCGCGTCGCGGCCGGTGCGCGTGCAGGGCTCGTTCGTCGGCGATGACGAGATCCACCGCATCGTCTCGTTCACCAAGAACCAGGCCGACCCGGAGTACACCGACGGCGTCACGGCGGCCAAGGCGGGTGAGAAGAAGGAGGTCGACTCCGACATCGGCGATGACCTCGACGTCCTGCTGCAGGCCGCCGAGCTCGTCGTGACCAGCCAGTTCGGGTCTACCTCGATGCTGCAGCGCAAGCTGCGGGTCGGGTTCGCCAAGGCGGGGCGGCTGATGGACCTTTTGGAGTCGCGCGGCGTGGTCGGGCCGTCGGAGGGGTCGAAGGCCCGTGAGGTGCTGATCAAGCCGGACGAGCTGGAGAACACGCTGTATACGATTCGGGGCGGGCCGCCGCCGGACGCAGAATGACCCGGTGGTGCAGGTCAGCTACAACCAGAGCAGCGTCTGCCGCAACTTCAGCCTGACCGTGCTGCCGACGTCGGACGGGAAGCCGGCCGCAATTTCAATCAAATGGAAATCCATTGAATTTGCGGGGGGAGTTAGTGGCGAAGCGTGGCATGTGTGGTGTTGAGGTCGCCAATGGCGTGGACGCCCAGCAGTTGGAGGGTTCGGACGATCTCGGCGCGGATGATGTCCACCGCTTTCTGCACGCCCCGCTCGCCCCCGGCCATCAGCCCATACAGGTAGGCGCGGCCGATCAGGCACGAATCCGCGCCCAGCGCGATCGCCGCGACGATGTCCGCGCCGCTGACTATGCCGGTGTCCAGCAGCACCTCGGCCCGGTCGCCGATGGCCTCGCGGACCGACGGCAACAACTCCAGCATGGTCGGGGCACGGTCGAGCTGCCGACCGCCGTGGTTGGACAGCACCACGCCGTCGGCGCCCAGATCGACCACGCGACGGGCGTCGTCGGCGTTCTGGATGCCCTTGACGATCAGCGGCCCCTGCCACAGCTCCCGCAGCCACTCCAGGTCGGCGTAGTTCAGCGACGGGTCGAACATGGCGTTGATCAGGTCTTGCACGGTGCCCGACCAGTGCTTGAAGGAGGCGAACGATAGCGGTTGGGTGGTGAGCAGGTTGAACCACCACGCCGGGTGCATCGCGCCGTCGGCGATGGTCTTGAACGTCAGTTCCGGGGGGATCCTGAGGCCGTTGCGGGTGTCGCGCAGGCGCGCGCCGCCGACCGGTGTGTCGACGGTGAGCAGCAGTGCTTCATAGCCGGAGTCCTGGGCTCGCTGCACCAGCTCACGGCTGGCCTCGCGGTCGCGCCAGAGGTAGAGCTGGAACCACTTGCGGGAGTTTGGCGCGGCGGCGGCCACGTCCTCGATGGACGTGGTGCCCATTGTGGACAGCGCGTAGGGGATGCCCGCGCGTTGGGCGACGCGGGCCACCGCAAGCTCGCCCTCGTGGTTCATCATCCGCGTGAAACCGGTTGGGGCGAAGGAAAACGGCAGCTCGGACCGCTTGCCGAAAATCGTCGTACTGGTGTCCACCTCGGACACGTCCTGCAGCACGGAGGGGTGGAACTCGACGTCGCGGAAAGACTGCCGGGCGCGGCGCAGGCTGATCTCAGCCTCGGCGGCGCCGTCGGTGTAGTCGAACACGGCGCGCGGCGCCCGGCGGCGGGCGATGGCCCGCAGGTCGGCGATCGAGTGCGCGGCGGACAGGCGTCGCTCGGTGGGGTTGAGCTGCGGGGGCTTGACCCGCAGCAGCGGACGCAGTTCGGACCAGCGCGGGAGTTGCCGCTTGACCATTCGTGTTCCCTTCTCGCCGTGCGCGGGGCGCGAAGGGCACATTACCTTTCCGCAGCGGCGAAAAACCCGGCCGACGACGAAGGGCGCGCCCGCTCGGACGCGCCCTTCGCAAACCGCGATCGGACCGGTCTCAGCCGGTCGCGCCGAGCCGCACGAGCTGGCCTTCGGGGGTGATCGCGTGGAACTCCAGCAGCAACCCGTTGCCGGAGAACAGCGCCTTGACCTGCGACTGGTCGACGGCGTCGGCGGTGGAGAAGCTCGTCCCACCGAACTCCCGCACCGCGTAGTAGTAGATGTTCGCGGTGCCCTTGCAGACCGCGTCGGTGCCGCAGACCGAGTTCATGTCGGCCTTGAAGTTGTCATCGATCTTCTTGCGGTTGTCCTCGCTGAACCGGTCCTGCTTCTTGTAGTTGCGGTAACCGAAGTCGTGCCGTTCGCAGCTGGTGCGGAACTTGTAACCCAGCGGTTTGTCCGGCGACATCGAGCAGCCGTCGGTGGACCAGTCGAGCTGGTCCGCGTATGGATGCTCGGCGCGGGTCGCGGTGAACGTGTCGAGGGAGGTCTCGAAGAGGTAATCGTCGGTCACCTTCCGCAGCTGGGTCTGGCTTAGGTCGGCGTGCGCGGTCCCGGCGGTGAGCAGCAGGGCGCCGGCTGCGGCGGCGCCGGCGATGAAGCCGCGGTGAGTAGGGGAACGTTCCACGGATTGGTCTCCTCGAAGCCGAAGGATCATTCTCCCGTGTTATAGCTGGTGCATGTGATGCCTGCGGGGCGGTTGAGCGTCCGGCACGACAATGGTGGCGGGGGATTCGACCGGACGGGTGCTAACCGTTGAGGTCGAGGAGCATTCGCGTGTTGCCGAGGGTGTTGGGCTTGATGTTGGCCAGGTCGAGGAACTCGGCCACGCCGGCGTCGACCGAGCGGCGCATCTCCTCGAAGACCTCGGGGCTTACCGGGGCGCCGTTGATGGTGCGGAAGCCGTGGCGGCCGAAGAACTCGGTCTCGAAGGTCAGCACGAACACCCGGGACAGGCCCAGCTCGCGGGCCAGGTCGACCAGCTGGTGCACGAGGCGGTGGCCGATTCCCCGGCCCTTCACCACCGGGTCCACGGCGACGGTGCGGATCTCGGCGAGGTCTTCCCAGAGCACGTGCAGCGCGCCGCAGCCGACTACGCGGCCGGGCTGGTCGAGTTCGGTCAGCTCGGCGACCCAGAACTCCTGGATGTCCTCGTAGAGCGTGACGAGGTCCTTGGCGAGCAGCACCTCTCCGGCATAGGTGTCGACCAGGGATTTGATCGTCCGCGCGTCGGCGATCCGAGCCCGCCGAATCATTATCGCCGATGACGCATAGTCATTCATGTGAGTATCGTAGCGCCGTGATCCGGCTGCGGCATGCGCATTCGCGGTGCGCGTCACGCACCCAGTCGCAACAGCATGCGCGTGTTGCCGAGGGGTGTTCGGCTTGACGTGCGCAGGTCCGGGAACTGGGCGACGCCTACGTCCGGCGAGCAGCCGATCTCCTCGTAGACGTCGGGCGGGACCGTGGTGTCGGCGATCGGGAGGAAGCCGTGGCGGCCGAAGAACTCGGTTTCGAAGGTCAGCACGAAGATCCGCGACAACCCCAGCTCGCCGGCGGTGGCGATCAGGCGCCCCAAGAGGCGTGCCCGATGCCGCAGCCCTTGGTGATCGGGTTGACCGCGACGGTGCGGATCTCGGCGAGGTCTTCCCAGGGCACGTGCAGCGCGCCGCAGCCGACTACGCGGCCGGGCTGGTCGAGTTCGGTCAGCACGGCGACCCAGAACTCCCCGGCTGTCCTCGTAGAGCGTGACGAAGTCCTTGCCCTGCGCCACTTTTCCCGCGTAGTGGTCGATCAACGCCTTGATCGCGCGGTCATCGTGCAATCTGGCCGGTCGCACCGCGGCGGAAGCGCTCGTGTTAGGTAAGCCTAATCATTGATCGGCTTAATTGGTCGTCGGCTGCCCGTAATCTTCGCCACGGCGGCGGTTTTTCGGCTGGTGGGCTCGTGCGCAGGGCGTGACGACGGGGACGTTACGCTCGTCGCATGTCAACCGAGCAAAATCACCGCCGAGTCGCCATGGTCACGCTCGGTTGCGCCCGCAACGAGGTCGATTCCGAAGAGCTCGCCGGCAACCTGCACGGCCGCGGCTGGGACCTCGTGGAGGCCGACCAGGCCGACGTCGTGGTGGTCAACACCTGCGGCTTCGTCGAAACCGCGAAGAAGGACTCCGTCGACACCCTGCTCGCCGCCGCCGACACCGGCGCGAAGGTCGTCGCGGTGGGCTGCATGGCCGAGCGCTACGGCGCCGAGCTCGCCGAACACCTACCGGAGGCCGATGCGGTGCTCGGCTTCGACCACTACGCCAACCTCGCCGACCGGCTCGACGACGTCCTCGCCGGGCAGGCCATCCAGCCGCACCAGCCGCAGGACCGACGCAAGATGCTGCCGATCAGCCCGGTCGCCCGCCCCGCCGCGGCCGCCGAGGTCGCGGTGCCCGGGCACGGCTGGATCCCGGCCGCCCGCTCGGTGGCGCGCCGTCGGCTCGACGACTCACCGGTCGCCGCGTTGAAGCTGGCCTCGGGCTGCGACCGGCGCTGCTCCTTCTGCGCCATCCCGTCGTTCCGCGGCTCCTTCCTGTCCCGGCCGCCGGAAGAGGTGCTGGGCGAGGCCGTCTGGCTGGCCGAGCACGGGGCCAAGGAGCTGTTCTTGGTCAGCGAGAACTCGACTTCCTACGGCAAGGACCTCTCCGACGCGCGGGCGCTGGAGGTGCTGCTGCCGAAGCTGGCAGCCGTCGAGGGCATCGACCGGGTGCGGGTCTCCTACCTGCAGCCCGCCGAGACCCGGCCAGGCCTGGTGCGGGCCATCGCCACCACCCCCGGCGTCGCGCCGTACTTCGACCTGTCGTTCCAGCACTCCAGCGAGTCGGTGCTGCGCCGGATGCGCCGCTTCGGTTCCACCGAGTCGTTCCTGGCGCTCATCGAGCAGATCCGCGAGCTCGCCCCCGACGCGGGCATCCGTAGCAACGTCATCGTCGGCTTCCCAGGCGAGACCGAGGACGACTTCGCCGAACTGCAGGACTTCCTCACCCGCGCGCGGCTGGACGCCATCGGCGTGTTCGGCTACTCCGACGAGGACGGCACCGAGGCCGCGGAGTTCGACGACAAGATCGACCCGGACGTCGTCGACGAGCGCGTCGAGCAGCTCTCGGACCTGGTGGACGAGCTGATCGCGCAGCGCGCCGAGGACCGCATCGGCACCGAGGTGCGGGTGCTCATCGAGCGCGTCAGCGACGAGGAGTGCGCCGGTCGTGCCGACCACCAGGGACCGGAGGTGGACGGGGAATGCCTCGTCGCTGATCCTGGAGAGGTCAGCGTGGGCGATGTGCTGCACTGCCGGGTGGTGGATAGCGTTGGCGTGGACCTCGTGGTGCGCCCGATCGACAGCACGCCCGCACAGAAACGGTCCGGGGAGCAGCCATGACGGCCGATGGCGCGACATCCGATTCCGCAGCGGTGAACCCGACCGAGCCGCCGCCCGTGCCGCTGGTCAACATCGCCAACATCCTGACCGTTTCCCGGCTGGCGCTGGTACCGGTCTTCCTCGTCGCGCTGTTCTGGGATGGCGGGCACGACACCCTGTGGCGGTGGATCGCCACCGGGGTGTTCGTCATCGCTTCGATCACCGACCGCATCGACGGCGATCTGGCCCGCAAGCGCGGCCTGGTAACCGACTTCGGCAAGGTCGCGGACCCCATCGCGGACAAGGCGCTGACCGGTGCCGCGCTGGTCGGGCTGAGCCTGCTCGGCGACCTGGGCTGGTGGATCACCTGGGTGATCATCGGCCGCGAGGTGGCCGTCACGCTGCTTCGGTTCTGGGTGATCCGCTACGGCGTGATCCCGGCTAGCCACGGCGGCAAGGTCAAGACGTTGCTGCAGGCCATCGCCATCGGTCTCTACCTGCTGCCGCTCGGCAGCTGGGCCGACATCCCGCGCTGGATCGTGATGGGCGCGGCGCTGGTCGCCACCGTCGGTACCGGACTCGACTACGTCGTGCGCGCGGTGCGGCTGCGCGCCGCCGGCCGGGCCAAGGTCGACGCGTGATCCTCGATCAGATCGGGCTGTCGTTGTCGCAGGTGGCGGCCCTGCTCGCCGCGTTGCGGCGGCGCGGTGAAACGGTGGCGACCGCGGAGTCGCTGACCGCTGGGCTGGTAGCCGCGGTGCTGACCGAGGTTCCGGGCGCCAGCGACGTGGTCCGGGGCGGGCTGGTTGTCTACGCGACCGATCTGAAGGCGGAGCTGGCAGGGGTCGACCGCGATCTCCTCGCCGCGCACGGCGCGGTGCACCCGCGGGTCGCGGAAATGCTCGCGGACGGCGCTCGGCAGCGCTGCGGGGCGGACTGGGGCATCGGGCTCACCGGGGTCGCCGGGCCGGACCCGCAGGACGGTGTGCCACCAGGCACCGTGCACCTCGGATTCGCGGGGCCGGGCGGCGCGAGGGTGCACTCGGTGTGCCTCGACGGCGATCGGTACGCCGTGCGGGCTGCGGCCGTTCGGGTGTCGCTGGAACACTTCGCGACTCTCTTGCGTTGATGCGGCAGGATGCTGTGCGCTGGCACAAGAGCGCGCGCGGTCGGGCCCTGCCGACCGATTACGGGACGTTCGCCCTTGGCGGACTTGTCGGCGATCGTTCTCGTTCGGGCCCTCGGATGAGTAACGTAGGTGGCGTTCACGCGTGGTGCACGCGGTAGGCGACGAAGGAAGGGAGGCGCGCGATGACCGTATTGTTGCGGGAGGCGGTCGGTGAACGGCTGCGCCGCGCCCGGACCGCACAGTCTCGGACCTTGCGGGACGTTTCGCGCGCTGCCCGGGTGAGCCTCGGATATCTCTCCGAGGTGGAACGGGGCCGCAAGGAGGCGTCCAGCGAGCTGCTCGCCTCGATCTGCGCCGCGCTGGACTTGCCGCTGCCGGAACTCCTGGTGACAGTGGCCGGCGACCTCGACGAGACGCTGCTGGTGCCGTCGGCCGTCGAGCAGGCCACGTCGGCGGAGATCGACGGTGGCCGCTTGGTGCCCAGCCTGATCGGTACCGAGCTCTCCGACGCAGAACTGGCCCAGCAGCAGCTAGCCGGTGCCGAAGCTGGTGCGGGCGCGGAGCCGCACGTCTGCGCGGACCGGCTGCAGCCGATGCTCAGCCAGCGGATCGGCGCGCCGGTGCGCAAGCCCGGGGGCGTTGTGGTGGCCGCGTAAAAATTGTTGATTGATTCGCTCCGCGTGGCGCGGCGGATAGCGGAACCGCAGGGGCCCCTTCTCGTTGTGGGATCCCCGGCATCAAGAATGCCATTCACAACGTCGGGGCGTCCTCGCGAGACAGCTCGGCGGATGTGGGGTGTCCCCCGCACCGGCGCTGCTGAGAACCTGCGGCGGTGCGAGTTGCGTGTGTGGGCTAACTGGCTTCGCCGCTTCAAAGACAAGGACGTAGCGTGAGTGAGTGCCGGGGCGGGCTGTTGTCCGCTTTGGCACTCACGTCCGTTTCGGGGGTCGGTGGTCGGCGGACTGCGGCGTTCTGGTTCGATCTTGGGTCGTGGCCCCGGGTAAATCCCCGGGATCTACCGTGTTTGGTGGAAGCCGACACGACTACCTGACACGATGGAACCAGCGGGCACGCCCGGTGTGGATGTGTCGGCATGGGGCAGCCAAGCACAGGAGAAGGCAGGCGGAGGAGATGGCCAATCCGTTCGTGAAGGCCTGGAAGTACCTTATGGCGTCGTTCTCGTCGAAGGTCGACGAGTACGCCGATCCGAAGGTGCAGATCCAGCAGGCCATCGAGGAAGCGCAGCGGCAACACCAGAGCCTCTCCCAGCAGGCTGCTTCCGTGATCGGGAACCAGCGGCAGCTGGAGATGAAGCTTAACCGCCAGCTCGGCGAGGTCGAGAAGCTTCAGGCCTCGGCGAAGCAGGCACTGGTCATGGCGGACCAGGCGCGCGCCAACGGCGACGAGGCCACCGCTGGGAAGTACGAGGAGACCGCCACCCAGCTGGCCAGCCAGCTGGTCACCGCCGAGCAGGGTGTCGAGGATCTCAAGACCTTGCACGACCAGTCGCTGGGCGCCGCCGAGCAGGCGAAGCAGGCGGTGGAGCGCAACGCGCAGATCCTGCAGCAGAAGATCGCCGAGCGCACCAAGCTGCTCAGCCAGCTGGAGCAGGCGAAGATGCAGGAGCAGGTCTCCGCCTCGATGCGGCAGATGACCCAGATCGCCGCGCCCGGCAACACGCCGTCGCTGGAAGAGGTCCGGGACAAGATCGAGCGCCGCTACACCACCGCGCTGGGTGAGGCGGAACTGGCGCAGAACAGCGTCCAGGGCCGGATGCTCGAGGTGCAGCAGGCGTCCATCGACGCCGCCGGCGCCAACCGGCTCGCGCAGCTGCGCGCCTCGATGGGCGGCGGGCAGCAGCAGGTGACCGGCGGTGCGCAGCAGCAGATCGCGGGCGGTTCGGCCACTTCCGCTGAGCCGGCGGCCAACCCACAGCAGCAGCAGAACCCGCAAGCCGGCCAAGCCTGAGCGAGCGAGGGGTGAAGTCCCGCAAGCAGCAGCTGGCGCAGTTGGGCGAGGCCGCGCTTGAGCAGTTGCGCGGCCCACTCCTCTCAGAGATGCGGCGCAAGTTCGCCACCTGGCGCGATCCGCGGGCTCGGCTGCTCCGGCAGCGCAAGCGCGCCAAGCGGACCGCCGCGGGTAGCACGGTGTCGACCGGCGTCTTCGGCGCTGGGGCATTCGTTTCGGCGTCCACCCCGACGTTCTGGGGCATGTGGGGCGATCTGGGGTGGTTGTTCCAGGACGTGGCGACCTTCGGCCTCGGCGGGGTCGCCGTCGCCAGCGGCGTGGGCGCGGTCAGCGCGGGACTGAAGTACCGGCGGCTCATGAAGATGCCGCTGCCCGAGCCGCTGCCGGAGCCCGCGGCGCTGCCCCCGCAGGGGTCGGCGGCGCGGGAACCGATGCAGCGGCTGCGCGATGCGGAGCAGAGCCTGCACCGCGCGTTGGCGCAGCTGATGTCGGCGGGCGCGGGCAGCGCCGCAGCCGACGCACGGGGGACCGCGGACAGCGCGGCAGCGGAGCTGCGACGGGTCGCGGAGCGGCTGGTCGCAGTGGAGGCGGCGCTCCCGCACGCGCCAGCGGCGCAGAAGTCCGCGTTGCGGGCTGATGTGCAGCGGCTGCGCCAGGAGCTGGACGAAGGCCTCGACGGGTACGGCGCGTTGGTCGCCGCCGCAGGCCGGGCGGTCGCCGCCAGCGGCACGTCGGAGCAGAAGTACCTGATGCAGGACGCGACCGATCGGTTGGCCGGGCTTGCGGCCGGGTTGCGGGAGATGTTCGGGCCCGGCGGGCCGGGATCCGATCCGCAGCGCCGGTCCGATCCGGCCTGAGGAGACACGTCGCGCCGATATCACTGCTGGTAGTCGACGTATCGTCGGACCTACCGGTGAGTTGGCTTGATTGTGTGATGCGAAATAGTAATCTTCCTCCAGTCATCACATGCCGTGGCAGGGGCGCGCCCGACCGGGCGGCTCGGGGGAGGACGATGTGGCGTTGTGGACCGTGCACGGCAACGGTCGACGCCTGGTGTGCGATGCCGTCGTGGCATCCGAGGAAAGGCTGAGCTGGCCGCTTACCATCGGCTTCGGTCTGCAGCACCTCCTGGCGATGTTCGGCACCACGACGCTGGTGCCGCTACTCACCGGCTTCCCCCTGACGACCACGCTGCTGCTGTCCGGTGTTGGCACGCTGCTGTTCCTGCTGCTCACCCGCAACCGGGTGCCCAGCTACCTGGGCGCGTCGGTGGCCTTCGTGGTGCCTCTGGGCACGGCCGCGGACCAGGCCGGTGCGAGTCCGGCCGCGCTGCTCGGCGGGATCATGTCGGTTGGCCTGGTGGTGCTGGCCGTCGGCGTAGCGGTCAAGGCGCTGGGCGTGCGGCTGTTGGAGTCCGCGATGCCGCCGGTGGTCACCGGGGCGGTCGTGCTGATGATCGGCTTGAGCCTCGCGCCGCAGTCTGTGTCCTCCTTCGGGCAGCAGCCGGTGCCCGCGGCGTTGACGCTGGGCACGGTCGTGCTGCTCACCGTCATCAGCCGGGGCATGGCCGGGCGGGCAGCGGTGCTGATCGGCGTGCTGGTCGGGTGGACCTACGCCGCGCTGGCCGGCGACCTGGTCCAGGAGCGGCTCGACGAACTGGCCGCCGCGCCCTGGTTCGGGTTTCCCCAGCTGATCGCCCCGCAGGTGCACATCTCGGTGATGCCGTTCGTGCTGCCGCTGGCGGTAGTGCTGGTCGCGGAGCACGTCGGGCACCTCAAGGCGGTCGCCGCGATGAGCGGCCGGAACCTCGACCCGCACGTCGGGGACGCGTTGATCGGCGGCGGGTTGGCCACCGCGTTGGCCGGTTCGGCGGGTGGGTCGGCGCTGAGCAGCTACGCGGCGAACGTCGGGGTCATGGCGGCGACGAGGGTGTATTCGACTGCGGCGTGCATGGTGGCCGCGCTGGCCGCGATCCTGCTGTCATTCTCGCCGAAGCTCGGAGCCTTGATCAACACGGTCCCGCTCGGGGTGCTCGGCGGCGCGACGCTGGTGCTGTTCGGGCTGATCGCGCTGGTCGGAGCGCGGATCTGGCTGGACGCCAAGGTGGACTTGGCGGATCCGGTGAACCTCGTGGCGCTGGGCACCGCAGTGATCGCCGGGGTCGGGGACCTGACGCTGCAGTTGGGCGAGCTCAGGGTCACGGGCATGGTGTGGGGCTCGGTCGGCATCGTGCTGATCTACCCGATCCTGCGGAGCCTCGCGGACGCCCGCGGTGCCGCCACCGAGCACTGACGCCAGGATTGCTGGCTACCGCTGCCAGGCGCTGCTGGTCCGGCGTTCATGAGTCGGGGAACCCGTAGTCCAGGCGGCGTCTGAGGTTGCGCTACATGCATCGCACGCAGAACGATTTTGGCAGCAGGTCCGCGGTCAGGGTTGGCAGTTGGGGCAGTGGTACGTGACCCGGGCTTCGACGCCGTCGCCCTGGGTGCCGCGGCGGACCGGGCCTCCGCAGCGCAGGCAGGTGCGACGGTCGTAGACCCAGTGCTGGGTGCCGCGCCGCAGGCTGTTGGTGGTGGACTGCTCGGGATGCCAGGTGTTGCGCAGCAGCAGTTCCCGGCACAGCCGCACCGCCTGGGCCGCGTCGACCTCCGCGACCGGCGTCCACGGCGACCGGCCG
Source organism: Saccharopolyspora sp. NPDC000995 (assembly GCF_053599315.1). Lineage (NCBI taxonomy): Bacteria > Bacillati > Actinomycetota > Actinomycetes > Pseudonocardiales > Pseudonocardiaceae > Saccharopolyspora > Saccharopolyspora sp. NPDC000995. Next base: position 56,983 of record NZ_JBSFLZ010000012.1, on the reverse strand, counting down.
AGCAGGAAGCACACTTCCGTCTTGTAGAGGTTGCCGACCCCCGCCATAGCGGTCTGGTCCAGCAACGCGAGGCCGAGTTCCCGGTCCGGGTCGGCGGTCAGCCGCCGGACCGCCTCGGCCGCGTGTTCGTCGCCCCACTTCGGGTCGAGCAGGTCCGGCCCCAGGTGGCCGAGCAGCCGGGATTCCGCCGAGGTCGGCAGCCAGCGCATGTCGTGCAGGTTGAACCCGACCGCGACCCGTTCCGCCGTGCTCAGCACCGCCCTGACCTGGTGCGCCGGTCGCCGCCACCGGGCGCCAGGGGAGTAGAGGTGCCAGGCGCCGTCCATGCGCAGGTGGCTGTGCAGGGTGTGACCGTCGTCGAAGCGGATCAGCAGATGCTTGCCAGCCGGCCGTACCTCGCGCACCCCGTGTCCTGCGAGGTCCAAAGTGGACAACCGTGGGTGCCGCAGCTCGCCGCAGGTCAGGACCTGCCCGGCCAGCGCCTCGTGCAACCGGTGGCAGGTGAGAAAGACCGTGTCGCCTTCGGGCAAAGCCGGCTCACCGCCCCTCGACCGCCAACTTCAGCCCCAGGCCGATCAGCACCGTCGCGGTGACCCGGTCCAGCCAGGCGCGTACCCGCTGCTTCTCAAACAGCGCGCGGGCCCGGCTGGCGACCCACACCAGCGCGGTGCCCCAGAGCAGGCCGATGGAGACGTGCGTGGCGACCAGCAGCGGGCCCCAGGCGAACGCCGTCGGCCCGGCAGGCAGGAACTGCGGCAGCAAGCTGATGTAGAACACGCCCACCTTGGGGTTGAGCAGGTTCGTGGTCATCCCGGCCCGCAGCGCCGTCCAACCGGTCAGCCGGACCGGTTCGGCAGGGACGTCTTCGGTCTGCTGAACTTTGTTGCGGGGCAAGGATTTCCAGATCGCCGAGCCGCCCAGCCACAGCAGGTAGGCCGCGCCCGACGCCCGCACGATGTCGTAGGCGATCTGGGACGCGGTGAGCAGCGCGGTCAGCCCCGCGACGCTCGCGGTGCCCCAGATCACGCAGCCGAGGTTGATGCCGAGGAACGTCGTGACCCCGGCGCGGCGCCCGCCCAGCAGCGAATGCCGCAGGATCAGCATCGTGTCCAGCCCCGGCGTCATGATGCCGATCAGCGCCACGACGAGGAACGCGGAGTACGACGTCGTGCTCATTCGGTCTCCTTCAGGAATTCCTCGTCGTCCGGCTCGAAGCGGCGCTGCCGACCCGCTCGCAGGGTGCGGGCGAGCACCAGGTTGAACGCTAGCGCGACCTCCCGCGCGCCCGGAGTGCCCCACTGGTGGATCGGCATGCACGCGCCTTGTGCTTGCTGCACGGCCAACCGATCGGGCAGCGCGACCGGCAGCACCAGGGGGCCGAAGATGTCCCGCAGCTCGTCGATGCGGAATTGGTGCTCGTGTGAGCGCGGCCGGACCCGGTTGACGATGACGCCGAGCGGCTGCAGATCGGGGTTGTTCGACTGGCGCTCGGCCTGCACGGCCTCGAATGCCCGCTGCACGCCGGAGACCGCGAAGATCGTCGGCTCGGTGACCAGCAGCGCGCGGTCGGCGGCGATCAGCGCGGAGCGGGTCAGCCGCCCCAGGGACGGCGGACAGTCCAGCAGCACCAGCTGGTACGGCAGCTCGCCCTCGGCGATCAGACCGTCCAGTTCGGACAGCGCGTCTGTGAGGTGGGACAGGTGATCGCCATCGGAGTGCTGGCCGTTGAGGCTCTCGGCATCCTCGGAGCCCACCAGGACGTCGACTTCTTCCCCCCACGAGCTGCCGGCCACCGCCGCCCGCAGAACCTCCGGGCGCGGATCGGCCAGCACGTCGCTGAGGCCCTTGGTGGCCTTGTCCGGCTCCAGGCATGCGGTCGCGTTGCACTGCGGATCGAGGTCGACGACCAGCGTCCGAACCCCTCGGCGCATGGCGGCCGAGGCAAGTCCGAGCACCACGGTCGTCTTGCCCACGCCACCCTTGAGACTCAGCACTGCCACCGTCTGCACGGTCGTAGCCTACGGAACCGGCGGCCGCGCCAGAACTTCTACCTGAAACTCGATCCGCTTGGCGGCGCGGGTAGCGGCCCCTTGCAGGAGCCGCTGACACCGTCTCGCTGCGCTCGGAGGCGGATTCCCCGCAGCGCCACCGGCCTCCCGCTGATTCGCACGCCGGTGAAACCCGCCCGCGGCCCCGCATTACGCTGCTCACCATGAGATCCGACGCCGTCCACCAGGTGCTGGAAACCGAACTCGACGACGCTCGGCGTCGCCGCGGCGGGCGCCCACCGCGGGTGCTCGACGTCGGTGGCGGTAGCGGCGTGTGGGCCGTGCCGCTGGCATCGGCGGGATGCTCGGTGACGGTGGTCGATCCGAGCCCGAACGCGCTGGCGACGCTCCAGCGCCGGGCCGTCGACGCCGGGGTGGCCGATCAGATCACCCCGTTGCAGGGCGACACCGACGCGCTGGCGGCGCTCAGCCCGGAAGGCGGCGCCGATCTCGTGCTCGCGCACGGCCTCCTGGAGGTCGTCGACGACGTCCAGGCCGCGGTTGCGGCGCTGGCGGCGGTCACCGCACCGGGCGGCGCCGTGTCGGTGCTGGTCGCCAACCGGTACGCGGCGGTCCTCGGGTGGGCGCTGGCCGGGCGTGTAGCCGAGGCGCTGCAACTGATCCAGGACCCGGACGGCCGGCTCGACGCGGCCTCAGACACCTTGCAGCGGCGGTTCGACACCGACGGCCTGCGGCAACTCCTGGCAGGAGCCGGACTCTCGGTGGAGTTGGTGCAGGGACAGGGTGTGCTCAGCGACCTGGTGCCCGGATCGGTGCTGGACAACAACCCCAGGGCGGCCGAGGCGATGGCCGAGTTGGAGCGAGTGGCAGCGCTGCGCTCCCCGCTGCGTGACATGGCAACCCGACTGCACGTAATCGCCCGCAGGCCCGCCTGACGACTGCTTCCAAGCTGGCTGCGCCACTTGGAAGGCGAGGAGCGCAAACGTAGAGGCGGGCCTTTGGCGCCGCCCTTTCCGCTGGGTGGATGCCCGCGGCGGAAGCGGAACGCGGATCGGCCACTGCCCCGAGGGGATGATGTCGGCAACCTCGCAAAGTTCTGGTGCTGGGACCGGGTAGTCGTCCCGTCGCGGGAACCGTATCCTCGTGGGTGACGCCCCCAAGCGTTCGCCGGTCTCCAGCCTGCGTGGGCAACCAGCCCACCGGGTCTCCGGCGCCACTGAGAGACCTGTGCCGGAGGAGGAGTCATGCCACTCTCCGAGCACGAGCAGCGACAGCTCGAACAAATCGAGCGCGCGCTCTATGCCGAGGACCCCAAGTTCGCCTCCACCGTGCGCGGAGGACGACTGCATCGACCATCCAGACGCCGGCGGCTGCAGGGCATAACCGTCTTCGTCCTGGGGTTGGCCCTGCTGGTAATCGGCGCGGTGATCCCGGCCCTCAGGCCGGCCGACATTCCCGTGTTGAGCGTGGTCGGCTTCCTCGTGATGTTCGGCGGAGCAGTGATCGTCCTGTCCGCGTTGCGCGGTGGCGGGGACGACATCGAATCGGGGCTGGAGAACGGCGGTGGTGACCGGCGGAAGAGGGGCGCGAACCGCAGTGCTGGACGCAGTTCCTTCGCCCAGCGAATGGAGGAGCGCTTCCGCAAGCGCTTCGATCAATAACATCTGATGACCTGATGATCGCCGTCGGCTGCCAACGAGCAGACCGGCGGCGATGATCGCTGTGCACCAGCGTCCCCAGACTCGTTTCGCGTGGCGGTGCGGGTAGCGGAACGTCGGGCGCCGACTTCGGTGCTTCAGACAGGGACCCTGCTGGTTAACTTCGGCGCGGCGTTGGGGCTGTTTGGGAAGGTGCGGGCGTGAAGCGAACGAACCGCGTTCGTGTCGTCTATCGAGGTGAACAGGCCGTCCACCACACACGGGTTGGCGAGGCAGAACCGGGACCACTCCCGCGGTGAAACCAGCCACTCGCGGAATTAGCCAGCAGGGTCGACAGGCAGCTCAAAACCGCACCAAGAGCAGCCTCGAAAAGCACACCGATCTTCGCGGACGCCTTGGCATCACCGGTTGGCGTGGCGGAGCTGCAGCACCGAGCGCGGGAACAGGCGCGAGCGCCAGTCCAGCGGCGCTGCGCGGCGCAGGCTGTCCAGCACACCGTGCAGCGTCTCCGGGAGCGTCACCTCCGGTTCCTGCCCCACTGGCGCGTACCACTCCCGCTCCACCGCCACCACCAGCGCCCGCATCGCCTTGGCCCCGGATTCGTCCAGGGCGTGATCATCGATGAAGCCCGTCGCGACGCGTCGCACGGTGTGGGTGGCCACCGGTCGGGTCCCCCGGTCCTGGAACTCGTCCAGCACCTCTCGCCACGCGATCCCCGCAGCACCGTCGGTTCCTTCGGCGACCGCGCGCAGCCGCCGCCGCCTGCGCACCTCGCGCACCAGCGCGGGTGTCACCAGCAGAGCCAAGCCGAGCACGAGGACGCCGATCGTGATCGGCCACGGGTTCGTGCTGTCCTCTTCTCGTGGCGTGCGCGCCGCGCCGACATCGGCGCCGTCCGGGTGCGCCGACCCGGGCTGTGAGCCGACGGTGGGCGGTGTGCTCGGCACCGGCTGACCCGGCGCCTGTGCTTGCGGCTGTGAAGGGTTCAGCTCGCTGTTGAGGAACGCCGGCAGCGCGGTGCGGCCGTCACTGCGCGGCGTCGGGTCGAAGGTCTGCCAGCCCCAGCCCGGGAAGTACGCCTCGACCCAGGCGTGCGCGTCCTCGGTGGTGATCACCCGCTCGTCGCCATCGCGGTAACCGGAGGTGAAGCCGATCGCCACCCGGGACGGGATGCCCACGGCACGCAGCAGGACCGCCATCGACGAGGCGTACTGCTCGCAGAACCCGCGCTTGCCGCGGAACAGGAAGTCCGACAAGGCGTCGCTGCCGGTCGCCGGGGCGGTCTTCAGGTCGTAGCGGAAACCGTTCGACGGATCGGTGAAGTACCGGTTGAGCATGACGGCCTTGTCGAAAGCGGTGGGCGCGTTCGCGGTCAACCGCCTGGCCAGGTCGGCCGCCTGGGGCGGGATTCCCGCGGTGTCCAAGTAGGCCGGGGCTATCGGCGTCGGGCCCTGGGCTTCGCGCAGCTGGTCCGCGGTGGGCTGCTGGACGAGGAACTGCTCGACGTAGGGGCGGCTTTCCTGGTTGGTCTGGGTGAACACGATTCCGGCGGCCGGGTCGTAACGCCAGTTGGTGCCCATCCCGGAGACGAACAGCGGGATGCCGAACACCGGCAGCCACGGGTCCCGATAGCCGATTGGCTGGATCTCGACCCGCTCGCTGTCTCCGAGCATGATGTCGGTGCCCTCCGGCAGCGCGAGCTTGGTGTTGGCGTCGACACCCTGGGTGAGGCCTTCCAGCTCCCAGCCGCGTTTCGGGTCGAACTTCCGCAGCGTCATCGCCCGCAGGTAGGTGGCCTCCCGCAGACCGCGAACCCGGAACAGCTCGACGACGCGGTCCCGGTTGAGCTGGCCGCGCAACGACGTGAACGGTTGCAGCCCGATCCCGTCGGTGCCGCCGAACTCCTCCGGCACCGCGCCGGGCAGCCGGCCCTCGGTGCCGACCCCGGTGAACACCACGCCGGTGAGCAGCGCGATCACCCCGGCGGTGCCGGCGACCGCGCCCGTGGTGCGGCCGAACAGGGTTTGCGCGACCTGGCTGCGGTCTTCGTGCCGGCGCCACCTGCGATGCTGCCCGCCCGAAGCCAGCAGCACGGCGTAGCCCAGCGCACCGGCGACGAAGGTCCACCACGGCAGCATGTCGTCGGCCAGCGACGCGGGGATCGCGAAGACGCACAGCAGCAGCAGCCCGGCCACCGCCGGGCTGCGGTATGTCACCACGATGAGGTCCGTGACCAGTGCGACCACGCCCAGACCGAGGCAAACCATGGCCTGCAAGGCCGGTTCGGCGGGCACCGGCGCAACGCCGGTGCGCACCAGTTCGGCGGCGTCGCCGAGCAGCTTGCCGAGATCCGCGATCGCTGCCGGGCCAGGCAGCAACCCAAGGATCGCGTGCTCGGCGAACTGCGCGGTCAGTACCAGCAGCAGGCTGACCAGCTGGGTGATCACGGTGGCCGCGACCGGCCTGCGGAACCGCTGGCCCAACGCCCCGATCGCGGCGACGGCGACCACTGTGACCATCGCCGGGAAGACCCACCGGGCGTCGGCCAGCACGCCTGCGAACGCCGTCGACGCGCACAGCACGGACAGCGCACCGGCCGTGGTCGCCACCAACGACATGTCGATGGCGCCGGTCATCCGGTTCGCCGTCACGTCACGACCTCCGATTCGGGTGCCGTGGTCTCCCGGCAGAGTCGTTGCCAGACCTCAGCGATCGAGACCCGGGGGCCGCCCGCGATGACCACGGTCCAGCCGGCCGCGCGCAGCCGCCGGGCGGTCTGCCGCGGGTCGAAACTGCCGCTGTTCTCCCCGTTCCAGGCCCCGACGTCGAGCAGCAGTGCGAGGCTCCGAGTCGCTTGTGGACGGAGCTTGGTCAGCTCGGTGACCGCCGCGGTGGTCGTTTCGCCGAGGACCGCGATGAGCTCGTGGCCGCCACCTGGATCGCGGGTTGCCACCAGGTCGCGCTGCGGCGAGCTGCGGACCGCAGCCAGCGAGTCGAGCACCGCATCGTCGTCGTGCCCGCCGTCGTACGGCCCGGCGCCGCCCGCCAGCAGCTGCCCGTCCTCGGTGACCAGCCGGACTTGCTGGCCGCTCCGGTGCAGGTGCAGGCAGATGCTGGCCACAGCGGAAATTGCCCACTCGACGCTGCTCCCCGCGCCGCTGCCCCGGTGCGCGGCCGACCGCCGGTCCAGCAGCACCGTGACGCCGCCGTGCCAGGGGCGTTCCTCGACGCGCACCATCAGCTCGTCGCGGCGCGCGGTGGACTTCCAGTGCACGCGCCGGATGTCGTCGCCGTGCCGGTACTGCCGCACCATCGCATCGTCCTCGCCGTGCCCGGAGCGCAGGCGCGTAGTGCCGTCGTCGCCGGTGCCCAGCCCGGAACCGGCGGGCAGTCCGGTTAGTGGGAAGACCTTCGGCACGGCCACCAGGCGGCTGCGGTCGGCGAGCTCCCGCTCGAACTCGGAAAGCCCGAACGGATCGCCGATCCGGGTGCGCAGCGGTCCGATGTGGTGGATGCCGCGCAGCGTCGGCGTCACCGCGTACTCCAGGAGCGTGCCGCGGTGCCGGGGCACCGCGGCCAGCCGGAACCGCGGCCGCCCGCCGAGCGCGTGCGGGGTGTTGTCCTCCAGCACCAAACCGTCGACCGGTAGCCGTCCGCTGCCGGAGACGTGCAGCCGCACGGTGGCCTCGGAGCCGACCGGGATCCGCGGCGGCACCACCTGCCGGCGGGCGGCGATCCCGAACCGGATGCGGCTGGACAGCAGCAGCGCCAGCAGCGGCAGCGCGATCACGAACGCCGAGACGCGCAGCAGATCCCGTTCGTCCAGCACGAGTGCGCAGATGCCGGCGGCCGCGCCCGCTGCCAACAGGCAGCGCCCGCGGATCGTCAGCCCGGAGAGCACGACTACCTGCGTTCGCCGTCGCTGTCGCCGCGCGGCACCGGGATCCGGTTGAGCAGCTGCCGCACCAGGTCCGACGCCGAGCAGCGCGCGGCACGCGCCTCGCTGGTCAGCATTAGCCGGTGGGCAAGCACCGGGATGGCGATCGCCTGGACGTCGTCCGGGACGACGAACTCGCGTCCGGCCAGCGCGGCCTGCGCCCGGGCGGCGCGGACCAACTGCAGGGTCGACCGGGGCGAAGCGCCCAGCCGCAGCTCGGGCAGCTGGCGTGTCGCGGTGACCAGGCCGATCACGTAGCGCCGGATCTCGGTGGACAGGTGCACCCGGCGCACGGCCCGCAACAGGGCCTGCACCTCGCCGCTGTCGGCGACGGGGCGCAGGTCGCGCAGCGGATCGTGCCCGGCGTGCTCGTCCACCATCGCCAGCTCCGCCTTGGCGTCCGGGTAGCCGATGGACACGCGGGTGGTGAAGCGGTCCCGCTGCGCCTCGGGTAGCGCGTAGGTCCCCTCCATCTCGATGGGGTTCTGGGTGGCTATGACCATGAACGGAGCGCTGAGCGGGTAGGTCTCGCCGTCGACGGTGACCTGGTTCTCCTCCATGCACTCCAGCAGCGCCGACTGGGTCTTCGGCGAGGCCCGGTTGATCTCGTCGCCGACGACGATGTTGGCGAACACCGGGCCGGGCCGGAACTCGAAGGACTCGGTCTGCCTGTTGTAGATGGACACGCCGGTGATGTCGCTGGGCAGCAAGTCCGGGGTGAACTGGATACGGCTGACCGTGCAGTCGATGGACCGGGCCAGCGCCTTGGCCAGTGAGGTCTTGCCCACGCCGGGCACGTCCTCGACCAGCAGGTGGCCTTCGGCGAGCATGGTGACCAGCGCGACCCGCACCACCTCGGGCTTTCCGACCAGTACCTGCTCGACGTTGGCGGCGATTCGCTGGATGGTGCTGTGCAGTTGGGCGATGCGCGGCGTCGCGGCGTCGGCCGCGGCGTCGGGCAGCTGAGTTTTCGGCGTCACGCCACCTCCTGAGCGTTGCGGCGCGCGATCACCTGGTGCGGCGGGGTCGGCTCGCCGGAGCGGTCGCGCATGCAAACCTCCAAAGTCTGCGGCCGGTGGGCGGCTCCGGTGGTCCGCGTCGGCGTCCTCTGGCGAAGCGGCAACGATCGCCTGATCGAGTCCGGCGTGCACGTGCAGTGTGCCAAACCGGCGATGTCCGGTGGGACACCCGCATCGAACCTCGGCCGAACGCGGCGGACGGCCTCCCCACTTCGCCCCACGGCGGCGGGCCACCGGGGTCGGGTCGGGCGGGTCACGAGCATAACCGCGCACCCCGACGGGTTGATCAAGGTTGGGCCCGTCGTTCCCCCCCACCTCGCCGCCACGCTGTGCTACCAGCGCAAACGGTGCCAATACTGCTGGGGGAACCGTGGCAACTCGAGTTGACGGTGGAGTGAAGTGGGGTACTGTGGGGGAAGGTGGGGCAAACGGGGGTCCTACCTCTTCCAATGGCCACAGATCATCGGGTCCGGCGGAAGTTCCGGCCCGGTTTGCGTTCAGGGAGTGGGCGCCGTCGGGGCGGGTCCGGGGCCGTCAAGCGGGCGGCCTGGGCGGGGGAGGTGGACCGGGATGTTTCTCGGCACCCACCACCCGAAGCTCGACGACAAGGGGCGTCTGACGCTGCCGGCGAAGTTCCGGGAGGCATTGGCGGGGGGGTTGATGGTCACCAAGGGACAGGACCACTGCCTCTACGTCTTCCCGCGCGACGAGTTCGAGCAGATGGCGCGCAAGGTCGCCGATGCACCGTTCACCAACGAGGCGGTCCGCGCCTACCAGCGGTACCTGTTCGCCGGCACCGACGAGCAGCAGCCCGACGGGCAGGGTCGGATCTCGATCGCGGCGGAACTGCGGCGCTACGCCGGGCTGACCAAGGAGTGCGTGGTCATCGGCGCGATCAACCGCCTGGAGATCTGGCACGCGGAGAGGTGGCAGAGCTACCTCGACGAACACGAGGAGAGCTATGCGAAGGCGCAGGAGGAGGTGCTGCCCGGCGTGTTCTGAGTGTTCCGCCGGCTGGCGGGACGGGAATTGACGGCAAGTGATCCGGGTTTCGTGAGGCCTCGGTCCGCTCGGCTATCGCATGCCTGGTGCATCTTCCCCGGCACCAGGACGCGACGGGCGGGCGGGGACCTGACGGGATCCGGACGACGAGGGGGCTTACCGGTGATCGCCACGCGTGGTTCTGCGCGTGGCGATCGGGTATTCGATCGCGATGTTCAATGAGAACGGGCACGCGGGAGGGAGGGACCGCCGTGGCCCAACAGCGGCATGATCAGGGCGGATCCGCCCGCGACAAGCATGTGCCGGTACTGCTCGACCGCACGCTGGAGCTGCTAACGCCGGCGCTGTCCCGCGAGGGCGCGGTGGTCGTCGACGCCACGCTCGGCATGGGCGGACACTCGGAGGCGATGCTCGCCGCGCACCCGGGCCTGACCCTGGTCGGCCTGGACCGGGATCCGGACGCACTGCGTCTGGCCGGTGAGCGCCTGGCGCCGTACGCCTCCCGGATCCACCTGGTGCACGCGGTGTACGACCAGTGGGCGGAGGTGCTCGACGACCTGGGCATGTCCGAAGTGGACGGCGCGCTGTTCGACCTCGGGGTGTCCTCGCTGCAGCTGGATGAGACCGGCCGCGGCTTCGCCTACGCGCACGACGCGCCGCTGGACATGCGGATGGACCCGGGGGCGCCGCGCACCGCCGCGGACGTGCTCAACACCTACAGCGCGGACGAGCTGGCGCGGGTGTTGCGCACCTATGGCGAGGAGAAGTTCGCGGGCAAGATCGCCGCCGCGATCGTCCGGGAACGCCAAAAGAAGCCCTTCGCCAACAGCGCTCGGCTGGTGCAGTTGCTCTACGACACGGTGCCGGCGGCGAGTCGGCGCACCGGTGGACATCCGGCCAAGCGCACCTTCCAGGCGCTGCGCATCGAGGTCAACGCAGAGCTCGACGTGCTGGACCGCGCGCTTCCGGCGGCGCTGGATTCGCTGGCCGCGGGCGGTCGGATCGTGGTGATGTCCTACCACTCGCTGGAGGACCGGATGGTCAAGCGGGCCTTCGCCGAGCGGGCGAAGTCGCGGACCCCGGTCGACCTGCCGGTGGAACTGCCGGGACACGGACCGGAATTCCGATTGCTCACCAGGGGCGCCGAGCTCGCCGGTGAGCAGGAGATCGAGGCCAACCCCCGGGCCGCGTCGGTGCGGCTGCGGGCCGCGGAGCGGATTGGCCGGGGAAACGCATGAGCTGCAAGGCGAGGGAGGCGAGATGACTGCACCTACGCGCGCTGGCAAAGCCGCCTCGCGGACGGGTCAGGCCGCCCAGAAGTCTGCGCAGAAGAGCAGCCAGAAGTCTGTGCAGAAAACCGGGCAGAAATCCGCCCAGAAGACGACCCAGAAGTCCGGGCAGAAGACCGAGAAGCCGCGGACGCGGTCGGCTGCGGCTGAGCGCGCGTACGCGCGCCGCGAGGAGCGGCGGGAGCGGTCGGCGCGGGAGCCCGCCGCCAGGCGGCCGCGCCAGGTGCGGCAGGGCGTGGAGGAGCGGCGTCCGGCAGCGAAGCCGAAGCCGAAGGCGAAGCAGCTGCACGAGCGGGTTTCGCTCCAGCGGTTGCCGCTGGTGGTCGTCGTGATGTCGGTGCTGGCCACCGGCTTGGCGGCGACGTTGTGGCTGTCCATCGCGGCGGTCAGTGGCAGCTACCAGCTGCAGCAGGGCGAGGACAACCTCAACGCCCTGGGCGAGAGCAGGGAACGGTTGCTGCGCGAGGTCAGCTCGATGAGCTCGACGCCGGAGATCCAGCGTCGCGCCGAGGAAGCCGGCCTGCGGCCGGCGCCGTCTCCGGCGCGCCTCGTCCAGCAGCCGGACGGCTCGGTGATCGTCGTCGGCGAGCCCAAGAAGGTCACCGCTGCGCAACCTTCGGCGGACCAGCCGCCCGCCCCGCCCGCGCAGGGTGAGCAACCCCCGGCGGGGCAGCCTCCGTCGGAGAACCAGGCCCCGCAGCAGCCGCCGCCAGTGGACCAGCAGCCGGACGCGGCCGCATTGGCGGGCCGCTGATGGCCCGTGGGGCGACCGGCGGCATCAGGAGGCGCACCGCGCGCACCAATGTGGCCGGTAGCAACCGGCGGCTGCTCGTCGGCCGGTTGCTGCTGGTGATCGCGCTCATGCTGACCGCGGGCAAGCTGATCCAGGTGCAGGGGTTCGAGGCCAGTGCGCTGTCCGAGAAGGCACAGCGGCAGCGGGCGGCCAGCCAGGTCATCCAGGCCGAGCGCGGGTCCTTCGTGGACCGCAGCGGGAACGTGCTGGCGTTCAGCGGTGAAGCGCGGCAGCTCTTCGCCAACCCGAGGCTGCTGACCAAGACATTCGACGACGAGCACGCCAAGGATCCCTCGAAACCCACGGCGGAGCAGTACAAGAAGGAGGTCGCCCGCTACATCCCGCAGGTCACGCAGGGGAAGATCTCTGAGCAGGAAGTGCTCAACGCGCTCTTCAAGGACGTCCAGTTCACCTACTTCGGCCCGCCGATCGATCCGAGCCAGGCGCGGCTGATCACCGAGAAATACCCGCACATCGGGGCCGATTACCGGGGGACCCGCGAGTATCCGGCCGGAGACCTGGGCTCGAACATCATCGGTGCGGCGAACTGGCGGCCGGACGAGCAGAAGCTGAAGGGGCAGATGGGCCTAGAGGCCTCGTTGGATCCGCTGCTGGCCGGCACCGACGGGGCGAAGGTCGCCGACACCGCGATGGGGTCGAACCTCGTCATCCCCGGCACCGAGCGGGAGTTGAAAGCGGCGATCCCGGGCTCAGACGTTGAGTTGACGATCGACTCGGACCTGCAGTTCATGCTGCAGCGCGAACTCGCCGACTACGCCCGCCAGGCCAGGGCCCGGAGCGCGAGCGCGGTGGTGCTGGACGCCAAGACCGGCGAGATCTACGCGCTGGCCAACGACAAGACCTTCGATCCGCGCGCCGGGTCGTGGGGGGAGAACCCCGGCACCAACCCGGCGGTGACCACACCCTACGAGCCGGGCTCGGTGAACAAGGTGATCACCGCGGCCGGAGCGATCGAGAACGGCATCGTCAAACCGGACACCGTGCTGCAGGTCCCGGGCTCCATCAAGGTCGCCGACCGGACCGTCGGGGACGCCTGGGACCACAGCACCGTCCCGATGACCTTCACCGGTGTGCTGGGCAAGTCCTCCAACGTCGGCACCCTGATGGTCGCGCAGCAGCTCGGCGAGCAGCGGTTCTACGACCTGGCCCGGAAGTTCGGGTTGGGCCAGCGGACCGGCAGCGGTCTGCCGGGCGAGAGCGCGGGCAGCCTGCCGCCACGCGAGTCCTGGTCCGGGTCGACGTTCGCGAACCTGCCGATCGGCCAAGGCCTTTCGATGACGGTGCTGCAGATGGCGGGCATGTACCAGGCGATCGCTAACGACGGGGTGCGGATTCCACCGCGCATCATCGCCGCGGAGGTCCGGCCGGACGGCACGCGCGTGGAGCGCCCGCGCCCGGAGGGGGTGCCGGTGGTCAGCCCGGAGACGGCGCACACCGTGAAGGACATGCTGCGCGCGGTCGTGCAGAAGGCTCCGCAGCCCAACCGCGGCACCGGTCCGGATGCAGCGCTGCCGGGCTACCAGGTCTCCGGCAAGACGGGGACGGCGCAGCAGATCGACCCGGACTGCCGCTGCTACAGCCAGTCGAAGTACTGGATCACCTTCGCCGGGATAGTGCCCGCGGACAACCCGCGCTTCGTGGTGGGGCTCGTGCTGGACCAGCCCGCGTACGGCAGCCCCGAGGGGTCTTCGGCGGCGCCGTTGTTCCACAACATCGGTGCGTTCCTCACCCAGCGCTACCAGATCCCGCTGTCCAAGGAGCAGGCCCCGTTCCAGCTCCTCCAGGTCGGCTGACCGGCGGTCAGCCGACCTCGTTGACCGCAGGAAGGCGATGATGCCCCGGTACCACGTACCGGGGCATCATCATTCAGTGGTCAAAACGACCGTTCTTCACGGCGCGAACGAACACAGGAACATCGACCTCAAGCGTGGGACCGTTCGGGTCTTTCGAGTCCCGGATTTGGTCAAGAGCCGAGGTTAATTCGACACAGTCTCCGTTAGGATTGCTGTGGCTACTTTTGCGCCAGCGTTGTTTGATCACTTGAACTCCAATCATCTGCAATAACTTGCGCGATAAAGCGTTTCGAATCGGCAGGGCTCAGGGTGTGTCGACTGATCATTCTAATGGCCGTCCGATACGCATCAATGTCATCGGAGTTGGTGACAAATGCGCCAGAGCTATAGTGTTCAAAGTGCACGAACGGCGGCGCATCCGCGAACTCATAAAGAACAAATGGGCCAGCGGCGCCGGGGTGCCAACCGACACCAAGAGGAACGACCCGGATCGTAATGTTAGGCTGATCGGCCATTGTAAGTAGGTGTCGGAGTTGCTCGGTCATTACCTCGGGCGAAGCCATAGGCTCCCGCAACGCCACTTCGCTAATCAGCGCTTCAAGTCTTACAGGGTCTCGACCGGTGAGCACTTCGCGCCGGGCGATCCGAACTGTGACTCGGCGTTCGATCTCGTGCTTGGGTAGTTCATTGGCTACGGCTAGCGCGCGTACGAAATCGGTAATCTGGAGCAGTCCAGGCAGGATCATGGGTGACCATACAACTATCGACTTTGCCTCGCGCTCGCTTTCCATCGCGCCTGCTAGTTGTTCGGGCAGGCCGGGTATGCCGACAGCGAGCCAGTTGGGCTCACTCGCTCTCCGAGCAAGCGCGAGAATCCTCTCGCACTCGTCCGGTTTAGCTCCTAGAGCGCCCAAAATTCGGGCCGTAAGCTCTACGCTGGGAACTTTCTTGCAATTTTCGATCTTGGACAGGTTTGATTGGTCGAAGGACAACTTGCGGCCAAGTTCGCGCATACTCATGTTTCGTTATTGGCGAGCTTGACGCAAAGCAGCGGCTAGCGCTCTGGCGCGCGGTCCATTGGCTGTAGCCACGCGATCCATCCTTACGTGTTGTCGGATGTTGATCGCCCGATTAGGGCAATTGTGAGGTTGTGGTTACCTCACCCACTCTCAAGCCAACGCAGGTCAACCGTTGCATATCTAGCGTACTTGTTGGGTCAACACTCTTTGGAGGAATCATGCTGGGTGAGGGCACTTTGCCAGTGTCGGGATGTCGGAATGTGGAGGGGCCTCCAATCGCGGACGAAGCGCGAGCACTCCGCTACCGAAGTCATCCGGCCGTCGCCGAAGGTCTGCGGAACACCAGCGAATCTGATATGTCCGCCCCGGCGTACTCGCATCCGACAAGGCGGAACGTCGCCTGCGGCAACGGTTTTCAGCATTTCGAGAGTGTCTCCACGTGGATCAGCGACGGCCGTGTGGTGTTGGTTGCTCCGTCGGCCGAGGTGGCTCTGATGACGTCGGAAGCCGCCCGCAGGTTGGCCGACAACTTGCGTGACCACGCGGACGCGATCGATGCCGAACGGCGGGTTTTCGATCGGCGAGACGTCTCGCTCATCCGGCGCTAAGACCTGCCCGGTCCGTCCCGTGGCCTCCCGGCGGGACGGGTCGGGCACATGAGGCGGGCGGCGTCGCGTCGAGAACCGAGCGGTGCCCCCGAAGCACCGCACTCCCCTCGGCTCCGCGCGCCGCCCGCCACCCCCAAAGCGCGGCGGCCCTCTGCTGCCCCCGGCCCCCGGTAGGGCCGCTGCACCTCACACACCGAGAGGTTGATCATGGTAAAACCGCACCTGAACACGACACCGAACCAGCAGCGCTACTTCTGGCTGCCGGTACCAGACGAGTCCATCGACTACGGCCTGGCGCGCCACGCTTTTGCCGGTACACGCCTGGACGCGGGCGCGGCCGGTGAATCGTTCTGCGGCATCACCTTCGCCTTGGCTCGACCGTCCGAAATGGACTGGATTCACGCCAAAACCTGCCAGGACTGCAACACGTTGCTGAAGCAGCTGAAGGGATGTCCGACGTGATAGCGCCATGGAAATCGACGGTCTGATTTCAATGGAAATTGCGGACCGTCGGCGTTCGGACCACGACGCGCCGACGACTGTGGGCAACTTGCGCAATTTCAATGTCCTGCGCTGGACCTGAGCCGAACTCCAGCGACATGGTTTTCCTCGTTTTCCTCCTCCTGAAAACCGAGTCTGCGAATTTCTACTTGATCACCCCGCAGCCGCGACGCGGTTCAACCGCGACTGCGCTGAACGGCGCAGGCGGTGCCCGGCCGAACAGGTGACCGACCATCGGGATGCTTCCTCAGGTGCTACGGGTAGCCTGTCGCGACGTGCCTTCCGCGGTCGCGACAGCTCCACCTCGCCCGGTCCACGTCGAGCCGGTGGAGATCGAGAAGCTCGCCGATGTCATCGGCGCGCATGTGCTTCGCGCCCCAGGTCACAGCGCTGCCGCAGCGCCGGTGACCGGGGCGACCCTGCGTGCTCAACACGTGCGCCCAGGCGACCTGTTCGCCGCCCTGCCGGGCACCCGCGTGCACGGCGCCGACTTTGCGCGGCACGCGCTGGACTCCGGCGCCGTCGCCGTGCTTACCGACCAGGCCGGGATCGATCGGGCCGCGCTCATCGAGCACCCCGCCGTCCGCGAGGGCCGGGTGTCGCTGCTCGTGCACGACGATCCGCGGGGCGTGCTCGGCGCGGCCTCAGCGTTGATCTACGGCGACCCGTCGAGCCGGTTGAAGGTGCTCGGCGTGACCGGCACCTCCGGGAAGACCACCACCACCTACCTGCTGGAGTCCGCGCTGCAGGCCGCCGGGTTCGGCACCGGGCTCGTCGGCACCGTCGAGACCCGCATCGCCGGCGACCGGTTGGACAGCGCGTTCACCACGCCGGAAGCGCCGGACCTGCAGGCGCTGCTGGCCGTGATGGTCGAGCACCGGGTGACCTACGTGCCGATGGAGGTCTCCAGCCACGCGCTGGCCATGGGCCGGGTTTCCGGCACCAAGTTCGCCGTCGGCGCGTTCACCAACCTGTCCCAGGACCACCTGGACTTCCACCGCGACATGGAGGACTACTTCAAGGCCAAGGCCCTGCTGTTCGACGGCCGCGCCGAGCAAGAAGTCGTCTGCATCGACACCGAGTGGGGCGAGCGGCTGGTCAAGCCGCACACCATCACGGTGTCCACCGCGGGCGACGCGACCTGGTCCGCCACCGATGTCCGGGCGTACCCCACCGGGGAGCAGACCTTCACCGCGCATGGGCCCGACGACCTGGAGATGCACGTCCGGCTGCGGCTGCCCGGCCCGTTCAACGTCGCAAACGCACTGCTCGCGATCGGGATCCTGCGCGCCGCTGGGGTGCCCACCTGGGCGATCGAGCGCGGGCTCGCGGAGGTCGACGTGCCGGGCCGCATGGAGCGTGTCGCGCTCGGGCAGGACTTCACCGCCGTGGTGGACTACTCGCACAAGCCCGGAGCGGTGGCCGCGGTGCTCGACGCAGCCCGCGCGCAGGTCGACGGCAAGGTGATCGTCGTCCTCGGTTGCGGAGGCGACCGTGACGTCGCGAAGCGGCCGTTGATGGGCGAGGCGGCCGCCCGCCGGTCCGCGCTGCTGATCGTCACCGACGACAATCCGCGCAGCGAGGACCCGGCCGACATCCGGGCGGCCATGCTGGCCGGCGCCCAGGAGGTGCCGGCCGACCAGCGCGGCGACGTGATCGAGATCGGCGACCGGCGCGCGGCCATCGCCGCCGCGGTCGAACGGGCCGAGCCGGGCGACATCGTCGTCGTCGCGGGTAAGGGCCACGAGACGGGGCAGGAGGTGGCGGGCGTGGTGCACCCCTTCTCCGACCGGGAGGAACTCGCCGCCGCGCTCCGTCTATGTTTGGGCCAAAGGCCCAGGGAGCCAGAGGAAACCGATGTTCGTCGGGGGCAGGGCGACGAGGAGGCAAGTTGATCCGGCTCAGCCTCGCCGACATCGCGGAAGCGGTGGGCGGCAGGCTTCATCGTGCGGAAAGCTCGGAGATCGTCAGCGCGGGTGTCGAGTTCGACTCGCGCAAGATCGAACCCGGCGGGCTGTTCGTGGCCGTGCCCGGGGAACGGGTCGACGGGCACGACTTCGCGGCGCAGGCCGTCGCGAATGGTGCGGTGGGCGTGCTCGCCGCGCGGGAGGTCGACGCCCCGGCAGTGATCGTGCCGCCGGTGAGCAGCGACGCGGCAGGCGCGCTGGCGCTGGCCGGTGATGTGGACGGCTCCGGCGCCGCGGTGCTGGCCGGGCTGGCGAAGCTGGCCCGCCACGTGGTCGACCGGCTGCCGCAGCTCACCGTGGTCGGCGTGACCGGCTCGTCGGGCAAGACGTCCACGAAGGACCTGATCGCGCAGCTGCTGGAACCGATCGGGCCGACGGTCGCGCCGCCCGGCTCGTTCAACAACGAGCTCGGCCACCCGTGGACCGTGCTGCGCGCCGACGAGGGCACCCGGCACCTGGTGCTGGAGCTGTCCGCGCGCGGCGTCGGGCACATCGCGAACCTGTGCCGAGTGGCTCCGCCGCACATCGGCGCGGTGCTCAACGTCGGCCACGCGCACCTCGGCGAGTTCGGCTCACAGGAGGCGGTGGCGCAGGCCAAGGGCGAACTGGTCGAGGCGCTGCCAGCCGACGGCGTGGCGGTGCTCAACGCTGACGACCCGCTGGTCGCGGCGATGGCCGACCGGACGAAGGCCCGCGTGGTTTTCGTCGGGGAAAGCCCCGATGCGCACGTGCGCGCGGCGGACATCGAGGTCGACGAGCTGGCGCGACCGACGTTCACGCTGGTCACCGCGCAGGGCGAGGCCCGGGTTACGCTGCCGCTGTTCGGCGAGCACCACGTGGGCAACGCGCTGACCGCGGCCGCCATCGCGCTACAGCTCGGCGCGACCGTCGAGCAGGTGGCCCAGCGGCTCGGCTCGGTGCGCCGGGTGTCCGCGCGGCGCATGGAGGTCACCGGGACACCGGGCGGCGTCACGGTCGTCAACGACGCCTACAACGCCAACCCGGAATCGGTCCGGGCGGCGCTGAAAACGCTGGCCGCGATGACCCGGGGGCGCTCGGGCCGGGCGTGGGCGGTGCTGGGGCCGATGGCCGAACTCGGCGAGTTGGATGTCGAAGCGCACGACGAGATCGGGCGGCTGGCCGTCCGGCTGAACATCGACCGGCTGGTGGTGGTCGGCGAACAGGCCCGGGCGATGCACCAGGCGGCATCGCTGGAAGGGTCGTGGGGAGAGGAGTCGGTTCTGGTGCCGGACATCGATGCGGCCGTCGCACTGCTGCGCGCCGAGCTGCGTCCCGGTGACGTGGTGCTTGCCAAGGCGTCGAACTCCGCCGGGCTGTGGCGGGTCGCCGAAGCCCTGCTGGCCGAGGTAGATGCGGGGGGGCGCAAGCCGTGAAACCAATTCTGGTGGCGGCCGCCGTGTCGCTCGTCGTTTCGATCCTCTTCACCCCGTACCTGATCCGGGTGTTCTCCAAGCAGGGCTTCGGCCAGGAGATCCGGGAAGAGGTGCAGAGCCAGCACGCCGCCAAGCGCGGCACCCCGACCATGGGTGGCGTGGCGATCCTGGTTGCCATGTGGGTCGGCTACCTGGTGAGCCACCTGATGGGCGGCGATCCGATGACCGCCTCCGGATTGCTGGTGCTCGGCCTGACCACGGCCCTGGGCATCGTCGGGTTCCTGGACGACTTCATCAAGATCCGCAAGCAGCGCAACCTCGGGTTGAACAAGACGGCGAAGCTGGTCGGCCAGCTGATCGCCTCGGTGTTGTTCGCGATCCTGGCGATCCAGTTCGCCAACAAACACGGCGTCACACCCGCGTCGGTGGAACTGTCGTTCCTGCGCGACATCTCGGTGATCTCCTTCGGCGCGATCGGGTTCGTGATCTTCGCCTACGTGGCGATCAGCGGCTGGTCGAACGCGGTCAACTTCACCGACGGCATGGACGGCCTAGCGGGCGGCACCGCGGCGATGGTGCTGGCGACCTACGTGCTGATCTCGTTCTGGCAGCTGCGCAACGACTGCTTCGGCGAGGCCGGCCCGACGGCGGGCTGCTACACGGTGCGGGACCCGCTGGACATCGCGGTGGTCGCCGCGGCGGCGATGGCTGCCTGCGTCGGCTTTCTGTGGTGGAACGCGGCGCCCGCGAAGATCTTCATGGGCGACACCGGTTCGCTGGCGCTGGGCGGCCTCCTAGCCGGGCTTTCGATGGTCACCCGCACCGAGCTGCTGATGATCGTCATCGGCGGTGTGTTCGTGGTCGAGGCGCTGTCGGTGGTGCTGCAGATCGTGGTGTTCCGCTCAACCAGGCGGCGACTGTTCCGGATGGCGCCGTTCCACCACCACTTCGAGCTCGCCGGGTGGGCGGAAACGACGGTGATCATCCGGTTCTGGGTGCTGGCCGGGATCAGCTGCATGTTCGGCGTGGGCCTGTTCTACGCGGACTGGCTGGCGCTGGCCAACCCCTGACGCCGTTACCGTTGCAGGGTTTGCGATCCGCGCGGCGGTGACGCCCGGCGGACGAGGAGACAAGGGAGACGACTCGGTGGCAGGGCGGTTCGAGGGGCGGAACGTGCTGGTGGCCGGCGCCGGGGTGTCCGGCCGCTCGGCCGCCGAGGCGTTGCTTGCGGTGGGTGCGGCGGTCACCGTCACCGACGCCTGCGCCGACCGGCTGGCCGTGCTGGCGTCGTTGCGGGCGCAGGGCGCGGAGCTGGTCGCCGGGCTGAGCGAGCCGCCGGCGGGCACTGACCTGGTCGTGACCAGCCCCGGTTGGCGGCCGGACTCGCCGCTGCTGGCTGCGTCGGTCGCGGCCGGGGTCGAGGTGGTCGGCGAGGTTGAGCTCGCTTGGCGGCTGGACCAGGAGAAGGCGACGCCGGCCACCTGGCTGGCGGTCACCGGGACCAACGGAAAGACGACCACGGTCAGCATGCTGGAGTCGATCCTGCGCGCCGCCGGGGTCGACGTGGTGGCCTGCGGCAACGTCGGGCTACCGGTGGTCGACGCGGTCCGCGCCGGGCACGAGGTGCTCGCCGTGGAGCTGTCCAGCTTCCAGCTCCACTGGTCGGACTCCGTGGCGGCGTTCGCCGCCGTCGTCCTCAACCTCGCCGCGGACCACCTGGACTGGCACGGTTGCCTAATCGCCTACGGCGATGCCAAGGCGAAGGTCTACTCCGGCAACTCCGTTGCCGTCGCCAACGCAGACGACGCGTGGTCGACCCGCCTGGCGTCCGCCGCCGCGGCGGATGCCAGGCGGGTCTCCTTCACGCTGGGCGCTCCGCAGGAGAACCAGCTCGGCGTCGAGGACGCCTCGCTGGTGGATCGCGCCTTCGGCGACGGTGTGGTGCTCGCATCGCTGGCGGACGTGCATCCGGCGGGCCCGCACAACGTGGCGAACGCGCTGGCCGCGGCGGCGTTGGCGCGGGCCCACGGCGTCGCTTCGGCGGCGGTGGCTGAGGGGCTGCGGTCGTTCGAGCCGGGAGCGCACCGGTCGGTGCCGGTGGCCGAGGCCGCCGGTGTGTCCTATGTGGATGATTCGAAGGCGACGAACCCGCATGCGGCGGACGCCGCGCTTCGCGCGCACCCGACAGTGGTGTGGATCGCGGGCGGGTTGCTCAAGGGTGCCGAGGTCGACGACCTGGTCGCTGCCAACGTCGATCGGCTGGCGGCAGTGGTGCTGATCGGGCGCGATCGGGAGCGGTTCGCGGCCGCTCTGGCCCGACACGCCCCGGATGTGCCGGTCCGCGAGGTCGCGGCAGGGGACGATGCGGGCATGCTGGAAGCTGTTCGCGCGGCCAACGACTTCGCGCGGCCGGGTTCGGTGGTGCTGCTCGCCCCGGCTGCCGCGTCGATGGACATGTTCACCGATTACGCCCACCGGGGGCGGGCCTTCGCCGACGCGGTGCGCACGGTGCTGGCGGACGCTACGGCTGCCACGCACGGCGGGTGATCCGCAGTGACCACCGCGACCAAGCCCGCGCCCAAGCGCACTGCGAGCAAGCGCGCGAGCTTGGGCGTGCTGTCGCCGCTGACTGCCTGGTTGACCCGGCCCCTGGCCTCGTTTCACCTGCTGCTGGCTGTCTTCGGCCTGCTGACGATCTTCGGCCTTGTGATGGTGCTCTCGGCCTCCAGCGTCGACGCGTTCAACAAGGACGGCTCGTCCTACAGCGTGTTCAGCAAGCAGGCGATGTACTGCCTGGCCGGGCTGGTGGTGTTCTACGCCGCGCTGCGGGTGCCCGTCCGGCTGATGCGCCGGTACAGCCTGATCCTGCTGACGATCTGCCTGGGGCTGCTGGTGGCGGTGCTGACCCCGCTCGGCGCCAACATCAACGGGGCGAAGAGCTGGTTCGTGGTCGCAGGGGTGTCCTTCCAGCCGGTGGAGTTCGCCAAGATCGCCTTCGCGATGTGGGGCGCGCACGTGCTGGTCACCAAGCGCGGCCTGATGACGCAGTACCGTCATCTGCTGGTGCCTGTGGTGCCGGCGGCGCTGCTGATGTTCGCGCTGGTGATGATGCAGCCGGACCTGGGCTCGACGATCACGCTGTTCATAGTGCTGCTAGCGCTGCTGTGGTTCGCGGGGGCGCCGCTGCGGTTGTTCGTGGTGATGCTGTTGGGGGCGGTGACCGCTGGTGTGGCGTTGGCCATGGTCGCCGACTACCGGATGGCGCGGTTGACCGCGTTCCTGGATCCGCTCGGTGACCCGTCCGGCAACGGCTACCAGGCGCGGCAGGCGTTGTTCGCGCTGGCCGACGGCGGGCTGTTCGGCCGCGGGCTGGGGCAGGGCTGGTCGAAGTGGCAGTACCTGCCCAACGTGCACAACGACTTCATCTTCGCGGTGATCGGCGAGGAGCTCGGGTTCGTCGGCTGCGCGATCGTGCTGATGCTCTTCGCCACCACCGCTTACGTGGGCATGCGCATCGCGTTTCGCAACACCGACCCGTACATCCGGCTGGTGTCGGCGACGTTGACCGTGTGGCTGGTGGGACAGGCGATCATCAACGTCGGCTACGTCGTGGGTCTGTTGCCCACCACCGGGCTGCCGCTGCCGCTGATCTCCTCCGGAGGATCGTCGGTGGTCACTGCGATGCTGGTGTTCGGCCTGCTGGCGAACTTCGCCCGGCACGAGCCCGAGGCGATCGCCGCGCTACGGTCTTTGGGACCAGGTCGGGTCGGCAAGCTGCTGCGGCTGCCGACCCCGGCGCCGTACCGGCCACCGGCCAAGCGGCGTCCGGCACGACCGACCCCACGAAGCCGGCCCGGCGCGAAGAGCTCCGGGGCGGCGGCAACTCGCCGGGGAGGCGGGAGCACGCGCGCGCGTGGTGCGCGCAGCGGGCCCGGATCCCGGGCGCAGACACGAGGAGGACACCGTTGAGCGGGGACCAGACGGTCCGCATCGACCAGGGCGCGATGGCCGACCCTCGGGGTGCCGCCGTGGGCCGGCGGCCGCTGTCGGTGGTCGTCGCCGGGGGCGGCACGGCCGGGCACATCGAGCCCGCGCTGGCGCTGGCCGACGCGGTGCGCCGGCTGCGGCCGGACGCCCGGGTGACCGCGCTGGGCACCGAGCGGGGCTTGGAGAACCGGCTGGTGCCGGCCCGCGGCTATCCGCTGGAGCTCATCCCGCCGGTGCCGATGCCGCGCAAGCCCAACATCGACCTGCTGAAGCTGCCGCTGAAGGTGCGGGATTCGGTGAAGCAGACCCGCGCGGTGCTGGAACGAGTCGGCGCGGACGTGGTGATCGGCTTCGGCGGCTACGTCTCGCTGCCCGCCTACCTCGCCGCGCGTGGCCGCGTGCCGATCGTGGTGCACGAGGCGAACGCGCGCGCCGGGCTGGCGAACAAGGTCGGCGCGAAGTTCGCGGAACGCGTGCTGGCGGCGACCCCGGACAGCGGCCTGGCCGGGGCGCAGACCATCGGCATCCCGCTGCGCGAGTCGATCACCCGGCTGGACCGCGTGAGCCTGCGGATGCAGGCCCGCCAGCACTTCGGGCTGCACCCGCACGCCCCGACGATTCTGGTGTTCGGCGGCTCGCAGGGCGCCCGCACCCTCAACACCGCCTTCTCCGGCGCGGCGGAAGCGCTGGCGCGCGCCGGGATCGGCGTGCTGCACGCGCACGGACCGAAGAACACCATTGCGGTGCAACAGGTCCCGGGCGCACCGGCGTACACGGCCGTGCCGTACCTGGAGCGGATGGACCTGGCTTACGCGGCGGCGGACCTGGTGGTGTGCCGGTCCGGCGCGATGACCGTCGCCGAGGTCTCGGCCGTCGGGCTGCCCGCGGTGTTCGTGCCGCTGCCGCACGGCAACGGCGAGCAGGCGCTCAACGCGCAGCCGGTGGTCTCCGCCGGTGGCGCGCGGCTGGTGGCGGACGCGGACCTGACCACGCAGCGGGTCATCGACGAGATGCTGCCGCTGGCGCTGGACGCCCAGCGGTTGCAGGAGATGAGCCGGGCCACGCTGGGCAGCGGCCACCGCGAGGCTGACCAGGTGCTGGCGCAGATCGTGCTGGAGGTTGCCCGACGATGACCGGACAGTCTACTTCGGACTTCCATGCCGTGCTGGCGCGGGTGCACCTGGTCGGCATCGGCGGGGCTGGGATGAGCGGCATCGCCCGCATCCTGCTGGCCCGCGGGCAGCAGGTGTCCGGCTCGGACGCCCGCGACTCGCGCACCGTGCTGGCGCTGCGAGCGCAGGGCGCGCACATCGGCATCGGCCACCAGGCGGAGAACCTCGACCAGTTCGACGCGGACCCAACGGCGGTCGTGGTTTCCACGGCGATCAAGCCGGACAACGCCGAGCTGGTCGAGGCGCAGCGGCGGGGGATCACCGTGCTGCGCCGGGCCGAGGCGCTGGCCGCGCTGATGGCCGGGCACCGGGTGGCCTGCGTGGCGGGCACCCATGGCAAGACATCCACGACGTCGATGCTGACCGTGGCGTTGCAGCACTGCCGGTTCGACCCGTCCTTCGCGATCGGCGGCGACCTCAACGAATCGGGCGCGAACGCGCACCACGGTGACGGCAGCATCTTCGTCGCGGAAGCCGACGAGAGCGACGGCTCGTTCCTGGTGTTCGCGCCGTCGGTGGCGGTGGTTACCAACGTCGAGCCGGACCACCTGGACCACCACGGCACCGCCGAGGCGTACGTCGCGGTATTCGATGAGTTCGTGCGGCGGATCGAGCCGGGCGGGGTGCTGATCGCCTGCGCCGACGACCTGGGCGCTGCCGAACTGGCAGACCGGGCGGAGATCTCCGGCGTCCGGGTGCGGCGCTACGGGAAGTCGGTCACCGGAGACGCCGACGCGCGGCTGGTCGGCTACCAGCCCGAGCACGGTTCCGGCGTCGCGATCGTGCAACTCGGCGGCAAGACCATCGACGTGCAGGTTTCGGTGCCGGGCGAGCACATGGCTGGCAATGCCGTCGCGGCGCTGCTGGCCGGATTGGAACTCGGCGCGTCCCTCGACGGCCTGCTCGATGGGCTCGCCGCCTTCGGCGGGGTCCGGCGGCGGTTCGAGTTCAAGGGCCGCGCCGACGGCGTACGCGTCTACGACGACTACGCCCACCACCCGACCGAGGTGGACGCGCAGCTGCGGGCGGCCCGGCCGGTGGTCGGCGACGGCCGGCTGATCGTGGTGTTCCAGCCGCACCTGTTCTCCCGCACGGCGGCGTTCGCGAGCGAGTTCGCGACGGCGCTGGGCCTGGCCGACGAGGTCGTCGTGCTGGACGTTTACGGCGCGCGGGAGGATCCGCAACCCGGTGTCACCGGCGAGCTGATCGCCGGCGAAGTTCCGCTGCCGAGCGGAAAGGTGCACTACGAGCCGTCCTTGACGGCGGCCGCGCCGCTGGTTGCGGGCCTGACCCGGCCCGGTGACCTGGTGCTGACGATGGGGGCCGGGGACGTGACCATGCTCGGCCCGGAGATTCTCCGCGAGATCGACCGCGACGCCGCGGAGGAGCAGGGGTGACCACGCGCCGCCCCGCAACGGAGCGTCCCGGGCTGCGCAGCACCCGGGGCCGCCCGGTGCGGGGCGGCGCGACGGCCCCGCCGAAATGGCGCCGCTGGGCGTTCCCGTCGGTGTTGGCCGCGGTGACCGTGGTGGCACTACTGCTGTACTTCACGCCCCTCCTGGGTGTCCGGTCGGTGCAGGTCGTCGGCAACGCGACACTCGGCCAGGAACAGGTGGTGCATGCGGCGGGCATCGAGCCGGGCACGCCGATGCTGCAGGTCGACGTCGACGAGATCCGCGGCCGCCTGCAGGCCTTGCCGAAGATCGCGGCGGCTCAGGTGTCGCTGAGCTGGCCGTCGACGGTGCAGCTCGAAGTGACCGAGCGGGTGCCGGTGGCGTTCATGGTGGCCCGCAACGGTATCCAGCTCGTCGACGCCGGCGGCGTACCGTTCGAGACGGTCCTGGGACGCCCGGCCGACCTGCCGGAACTCCAGGTGCAGGCGGCGTCCCAGGACGACGCGGCGACCAAAGCGGCGATGACGGTGCTGATGGCCCTCTCTCAGCCGGTCCGCGCGGAGGTCGCGGCGGTGATCGCGCAACGGCCGAACGCCGTCCGCCTGCTGCTGAGGGGAGACCGTGAGGTCGACTGGGGTTCGTTGGAGGAAACCCCCCGGAAGGCGGCGATCCTCACACCCCTGCTCACCCGCCCGGGCAAGGTCTACGACGTGACCACCCCAGCCCTCCCAACGGTGGCCTGAGCGGGAGAACGCACGCGTCACCTGCCAGAATGGCTTGAAACGCTACGTTGCACTTGCTCGGCCTCGCGGCAGGAAAGGCATTGCCACCGCGACCTAGCGCCTGTTTCGAAAGTGGTTTGCGCAGCGGTGCGGGTACCGGAACCTCAGAGACCTTCTCGCTGCGGGATCCCCGACATCATGAATGCCAATTCACCACGTCGGGGACTGGATTCGCCGAGAGTCCTTTGGCGAGAGCCCTTCGGCGGGCACAGCCCCTGAGAACCCGCGACGGTGCCAGTTGAGTCCCATACCGCAAGCGGCTGCCGCCGCTTATAATACACGTTCTAGTACTCCTGGAGTACTAGTCGCACTGCATTTGAAGACGCTCACGAGAGGAAGCGCTGATGAGCATGACACTCGATTCGATGCCGAGCGCTACCAGCATCGGATGTTGAGTCGTTCGTAAATGGTGTGGAGCGGCAAGATTTGGGTACTGCGACACCGAAGTTGAGAACAGCGGAAATGCGCTCGGCGATCAGCTCGATACCGTTCTGTTGATCTATATATCGAGGACGCAGATGTCGCTGATCGAACAGCACCACGGCGTCTGGCTGAACGCCTATCGCGTTGGCACGCTGAACCAACGTGGGGACTACACTGGTTCGGTCGGTCCGGCAGCAAACTGCCTGGCCATTTGCTGTCAGCTCATGAGTCTTCCACCGAGCGTGGGATGGCAGCAGACTTCTAGTCATCGGCGAAAAAGAGCCGGGCGATCCAGGACAAAAGGCGTGAATTCGGTCTCGTACCGGGCCGTTCCGCGCTGAGATGGGAAGAGAATCATGTTGGCAACGTTCACCGTCCGTGCCGACCGTGTCTATTTGAGTGATTCGGGCGGATTCGACTGGTAATCATCGTGCCGGTTGGTGGCGCGCCCCAGACCAGCGAGGTTTCCGTGTATATGGCCCACACGACGCTCACCGCGACGTCAATGGCACTGAACCGGGAAATCAATTCGAGCCTAGTCGTTGACCTGATCTGGGTCATGGCAGGTACGGAGTACGGACTGGAGTATCTGCATGCGGTGACGCAACCAGGAAGGATTGACATCATCGCGTTCTGCTTGGTGACCGACACCAGGGCCGCGCATCGTGCCGGTCGCCGGATGTGCCAGGACGCTATTACTGCCTCACCGCAGTTGCGCGGATGGCGGATTTCGCCAGGCGCTTGACCGGCAAACAATGCCGATTCCGAAATTTGCAAGTCGCACACGAGACATCGCACACGAGACACCGGAATCTCCGGTCAGTACGCCAAGCCCAGGTTGTCGCCGGTGGACGCTGCGGGGCGACATGGTCGACTCTTCGGTGGCCACGGCCACGGCCACGGCCACGGCCACGGCACGACCCGCACCGCATGCTGATCTCCTACACCCACGCCGCTGCGACCATGAACTTCCTGCGGACACTGGAAGCCGGATCTTCCCCAGCCCAGCTGGCCCGTATCTACACCAGTCACGAGGCACTGGTTCTGGACTACGAGGCCGGACCGCTGCGGATGGTCGGCGAGAGGCTCTACTCGTTGTCGGCGCACACGCTGTAGATCGGCGAGCGGACCCAATCCCTCGGAGAACGCGCACATCGCCTTCGCCGAGCAAATCGCCAATCCCATCGGCGTCAAGCTCGGTCCAACCGCGACTCCCGACGAAGCCATCGAATACGCCTACCGGCAATGTCCCGGGCATGAGCAGGGACGGCTCATTTTCGTCTGCCGGATGGGCGCCGACGCAGTCCGTGACGACACAGGTTTCCAGCACTTGGCTGAAACCAGGAACTTCGACCGGATTCGCGAGGAGGTCCGCGGTTTTTCGACGTGCACCACGACCTGGGCACCTATCCCGGTGGCATCCACGTCGAAGCAACCGGCGAGGACGTCACCGAATGCCTCCGCGGAATCCAGCAGATCACCGAAGCCCAACAAGGAGATATCATGAAATGTTATCGCGAAGCGCGTCTTGAGGGATCGTTCGACCCGATCGCCGTGGTGTCGAGTCTGACTGGCTCCGGCCTGCTCACGCAGCATGTCGTGTACGAGCGCGACAAGTGCTGGTACGTGGGTGCAAACCCGCTGAGCGAGGTCATTGTCGACCCGAGATACGTACGCAGCACCGTCGACGGCAACGACATCACCGAGCCCTGGTCGGGCACACCGTGGCGGCAGGTGCAGGCCGCGCTGCGGCGTGCACCGCTGGCGGATTGGACCGCCTACGGTTGGGCGGCCTTCGAACTGGCCAGCCAACCGGGCGGCGCGTCGTCCGAACCGCTGGCGCACCTGATTGTGCCCGGTGTCGAACTGCGGATCACCGAGCACCACATCACGATCCGCAGCGTCGACCAAGCGATGCTCGACTCGGTGCAGACCGTGGTCCAAGCCGCTGCGCCATTGCATGTGCGGTCGTCGTCCATGGTCGACATCCATGTCGGCCGCGAGTCCTACCTCAGCAACGTGGCGTACGCCGTGGAGCAGATCCAACAGGGGCACCTGCAGAAAGTGATCATTTCTCGCTGCGTTCCCGTGCCCTTCAAAGTGGACATGTGCGCCACCTACGTGTTGGGCCGTTCCGGGAACACGCCGGCCCGGTCATTCCTGCTCGATCTGGGAGGCTGGCAAGCGGCCGGCTTCAGCCCGGAAACCGTCGTCGAGGTCCATCCTGGCGGCGTGGTTTCGACACAGCCGTTGGCAGGCACCCGCGCCCTCACCGGTGACAAGGAAACCGACGCGGCGCTGGGTGCCGCGTTGCTGACCGATCCGAAGGAGATCTTCGAGCACGCGGCGTCGGTGAAACTCGCGTTCGAGGAACTGGAGACAATCGGCAGCCCGGCCTCGACACAAGTCAGCGAATTCCTCGCGATCAAGCCCCGCGGCAGCGTTCAGCACCTCGCGTCCCGAGTGAATACCACGCTGGACGAGTCGCACGACACCTGGGATGCGATGGGCGCGGTGTTCCCCTCGATTACCGCGTCCGGAATTCCGAAAGCCCCAGCCTACAAGCTCATCACAGGGCTGGAGTCGGAGCCGCGCGGACTATATTCCGGCGCGGTGCTGAGGACCACTTCGGACGGGTTGCTGGACGCCGCGCTCGTGCTGCGGTCGATCTACCAACGGGACGGGCGCACATGGTTGCGTGCCGGTGCCGGTGTGGTCGCATCCTCGCGCCCCGAACGGGAATACGAGGAGACCTGCGAAAAACTGCGAAGCGTTTCGCGGTATGTCGTCGCAGACGATGAATCGCTTTCGTATCGAGGGCGTGAACCGGAGGAGACGAACGAGAAGTTGGGCTGTGTACATCGGGATCTGGCGGTATGGGACGAGCAGCGGGAAACGGGCGCCGTGATCCCAGCGCAGCAGTCGACTACTCCGACCAAGGCCCCCACCCGTACCACGGCCGACGCGACCGGCGAGGTCTGACCACCCTTTCTGACATCCCGAGAACCAGGAGAGAAGGCTTTCATGTCCCTTTATCTGTTCGACAACGCGGCCGATCAAGCACAATCGCGGTTTTCCGCTTTGGAGACCTGCTATGACCCCGTGAGCCGTGGCAACCTGCAGCGGTTGGATGTGCGCTCAGGATGGAATTGCCTGGAGGTCGGAGGCGGCGGCGGATCACTCGGCGCGTGGCTTGCCGATACCGTGGGCTCTACGGGACAAGTTCTGCTCACCGATATTGCTCCACGAGTCGAGCCGGCCAACCGACGGGCGAACCTCACCGTCAAGCAGCACGACATCGTCAACGACGACCTGCCGGAGGCCGTGTTCGACCTCATCCACGCCCGTTTGGTGCTCCTTCATCTTCCGCAACGGCGGGAAGTTCTTGAGCGGCTCATCACTGCCCTCAAGCCGGGTGGGTGGCTGGTCCTGGAGGAGTTCGACTGCGAAGCGACTCCGGTGCTGACTGCTGCGCACCCTGAGGAGATCGACTTGTTCGACAAAGTGCACAGCCGCTTGATGCACCTTCTCGTCGAGGCCGGGGCCGACACTGCGTGGGCACAGGGGGCCCACGCGGCTATGACGGACGCCGGGCTGGAGGAGGTGTTTTCCACCACTTACGCCGAATCCTGGACTGGCGGCAGCGTCGGCATCCACCTGCACCGCGTCAACACCGAGCAGGTCGAGGACCAGCTCATCGCCAGTGGCGTCGCACCAGAGGATCTGCGGGAGTTCTGGTCTCTCTTGGATGATCCGCGATTCACGGTCAACTCCTACCCGCTGGTGACCGTGCAGGGACGCCGTCGGCAGCATCGGTCGCTACCTGCTCCGCGTCAACGCCGAGCATAAATATCAGACCAATTAAATCGGTCTATCCGGGTTCGGATGGGCCTCGATATCACGGGTGGTCATGCCCCGCGATTACAACGGCAGGATCGCCCCGTCGATACTGCCCAGCCGGAAAGATCGTTTCGGCACGATCGCGGGGCGTGGATCGTGTTCTTCGACGAGTCCGGACCGTCGCCGGCACCGACCGTGCGCCGCAGCCGGGCGCCGATAGGACAACTACCAGTGCTGGAGCACCGGTTCAGTTGGAAACGCGCCTCGATGGCCGCCGCGCTGTGCTACCTACCCAGCCCGCGTGATCGACGCAGAGCGTGGGTGGCTTTCCGCGTCCAGTACAACACCAACACCCTCATCGAGGTGCTGGGTGAACTGCGTACTTTCCTTGCCCCACAACCGGTCACGCTGTTCTGGGACGGCTTTCCCGTCCACCGCAGCGAAGCCCGACATCAGCTACGAAGCGACCACCTGTGCCCAACGCGGTATCGACCGCGTCCGCACCACCGAACACCTACCGCACTCAAACAAGCCGGACTTTCACTCTAATGCACGAAGGTCAGTGCCAAAGCCAGAAGGGCTTTGCCCGAAAATGCTACCGGTTCTTGCCTGATCGGCCCCGGTGTAAGCCACACCAGTTGTCGTCGACTCCTGCCGACGATTCACTGTCGTGCACGCTGTACACAGCGTGCGCAGCGTATTCCACCAGTCGTAGCCGGTGGCCACCGTGTCTTTTGACGTTGCCTGCTTCTCTGGGTTGTCTTCGCCGACGTTCGAGATTGCTGACGATCTGGAAGGACATTGGGGCGGAAGTCCATGCCGCAAAGCCGTTGTGCAGTAGACAAGGCACAAGTAACCGTGCGGGGACGCCGTCGGCAGCATCGGCAGCTACCCGCACTGCGTCAACACCGAAGCAGATCGAGGACCAGCTCATCACTAGCACCCGACTGATCACGAGTGAAGCCCTTTGTTGATCACGTCTTCAGCTCAAGGAAGGAAGATCGCGTGCTAGCCGCGCTGGGACTGGACGAGGTGACCTTGTCGGTCTATCGGACGATGGTCGCCAACCGGGATTGGGGTGTTGTGCAGATCGCCGAAAACCTATGCATTTCACAGGACGAGACTCGCATCTCGCTCGGCCGATTGGCCGAACTCGCCCTGGTCCGACGGTCACTTGACCGTTCTGACCAGCTTCGTCCTGTCGACCCCGAGTTCGGGCTTCAGTCGCTCCTCCAACGTCAGCAAGCCGAACTACTGCGTCACCAGCAAGGACTCATCGAAAGCCAGGCCGTGGTCACCAGCCTTATCGCCGAGCTACGATCCGCCGGCCCCCGAACCGAGATCGAACAATTGATCGGCATCGACGAGGTGCAGGCTCGACTGGAACGGCTGGCCAAAAGCGTCACCACCGAGTGCCTGTCCTTTGTGCCTGGCGGTGCTCAGCCCGCGGAAAGCATCGCCGCCGGAGCACCATTGAACGAAGCCTGCCTGAACCGAGGTGTATCGATTCGGACCATCTACCTAGACAGCGTGCGCAACCACGTGGCAACGGTGAACTACGCCCAATGGCTAACCGAACTCGGCGGCGAAATCCGCACCACCCCAACACTCCCGGAACGACTGCTCATCGTCGACCGGGAAGTAGCCCTAGTCCCGTTAAACCCAGACAACGGCAGAGAAGGCGCAATCCAGCTAGTCGGCAAAGGCATCATCACAACACTCGTGGCGTTCTTCGAACACGTGTGGGCAACCGCGACCCCGCTCGGCTGTCTGCCCGAACGCGACGAACGGGGACTCAGCGCCCAAGAACGCGAATTACTGCGGATGCTTGCCGCCGGACTCACCGACCAAGTCACCGCGAAACGCCTGGGCCTATCCGTACGCACGGTACGCCGCATCGTGGCAGACCTCATGAAACGCCTCGACGCACACAGCCGATTCGAAGCCGGCACACGAGTCGCAGAACGCGGTTGGCTGCAGTGACGCGATCAAGCCGGTCGCGCTAACGTGTGAATGTGTTCAGGGTCAGCGGCGAGGCGCCGGAATCGGTCTTTTCGGAGCAAGCTCAGCGGACCAGGCGGTTGCACGCGGTTCGCCGGTCGCCGACCCGATCCACGCCGCCGGTTGACGTCCGGGAGGCCGAGGAGTTCCTGCGGCTCTTCCACTCCGAGAACCGCCGCTCCGGGTCGCTGCAGCAGCGGCTGGATCGGGTGCGCTACGAGATCGATGCGGTCGGAACCTACCGGCACACGCCGGAGGAGCTGACCTTCGGCGCTCAGGTGGCGTGGCGCAACAGCGCGCGCTGCATCGGGCGGTTGTACTGGCGGAGCCTGAAGGTGCGCGATCTGCGCGACGTTCACAACGTGTCCGGAATAGCCGCACATTGCGTGCAACACCTGAGGATGGCCGGGAACAACGGCAAGATTCGCCCGGTGATCAGCGTGTTCGCGCCTGAGACACCGCAGCGCCCGGCACCGCGGATCTGGAATGAGCAGCTGGTCCGTTACGCCGGGTACCACAACCGGGACGGCTCGGTACTCGGCGACCCGCGCTACGTGCGCTTTACCGAGGCGCTGACCAGGTTCGGCTGGCGACCGCCGGCGCGGCGCTCCGCGTTCGACGTGCTGCCGCTGGTGGTGGAGACGGCCGAGGACGGGGCGCACTTGTTCGCGCTGCCCGCGGAGCTGGTCGAAGAGGTACAGCTGAGCCACCCCGAGCTGCCCTGGTTCGCCGAGCTCGGGCTGCGCTGGCACGCGGTTCCGGTGATCAGCAACATGCGGCTGAACATCGGCGGGGTGTCCTATCCGGCGGCGCCGTTCAACGGCTGGTACATGGGCACCGAGATCGGCGCCCGCAACTTCGGCGACACCGTCCGCTACAACCTCGTCCCGGTGGTGGCCGAGAAGCTGGGGCTGGACACCTCGCGCGAGGACACGCTGTGGCGGGATCGGGCCCTGGTCGAGCTCAACCGCGCGGTGCTGCACTCCTACCGGCAGGCCGGGGTGACCATCACCGACCACCACACCGAGTCGCAGCGCTTCCTGACCCACCTGGCCAAGGAGGAGTCGGCAGGTCGCAAGTGCCCGGTGGATTGGTCCTGGATCGTGCCGCCGATGTCCGGCTCGCAGACCCCGGTGTTCCACCGCTACTACGACGAAGACCGGCAACGCCCCGACTTCCTCCTCGACGAGGACGCCACCCGCCGCGCCCTCGACGGCGGACCGCCCCGCTTCGGCACCGGCGCGAGGCCGTAGCTCGGCCCCTGATGGACGGCCGCACATCGTTCGGGACACTGTGGACGGTCGTGGTGCCGACGATGGGCGACAAGCTGACCTGGCCGGATATTTCTGCAATTTCAATGGAAAACAGAGCTTCGATGCCCATTTGAAATTGCGGCACCGCGCAATCGGAGCTTAAGTGGCCGCAGGGTCTTGGTCCGCCCCCTAATGGCGCATTGACTTGATCGGTGGGCGATCAATAGCGTCAGCAATCGTTTTCCGGCACGGTAGCTTACGGGGGTGATCGGCTTGGCTCGTCCGGGTGTCGGCCAGACCAGTCGACGCGGCTTCCTGCGCGGCGTGGGCGCCGCCGCCCTCGCCGGCCCCGCGCTGGTCGGCTGCGCTCCGGCGAGCAACCCCCGCGAGATCACCTTCTGGAACTTCTACGGGCCCGGCGGCCAGCAGAAGTCCCAGAGCGAGTGGGTCGTCCAGCTGGCCGCCGAGTGGAACGCCACCCACGACATCAAGGTCCGGCTGCGCTACGTGCCGACCAAGGACTACACCTCCGGACCGACGCTGCAGACCTCGTTCAGCGCGGGTGCGGGCCCGGACGTCTTCCTGCTCAGTCCGGGCGATTTTCTGCGCTACTACAACGGCGGCGCGCTGGCCGACCTCACCCCGCACCTGGATCCCGCGGTACGGGCCGATTTCCTGCCGCAGGTCCTGCAGACCCGGCTGGTCGACGACCGGGTCTACGGCCTGCCTATGGAGATCGAGCCCCTCGCGCTCTATTACAGCGAGACCGCCTTCGAGCAGGCCGGGCTCGCCGAGGGCGACCTGCCGCGCACCTGGGACGACCTGATCGCGGTGGCGGAGCGGCTGACCACCCCCGACCGCTTCGGGATGCTGTTGGAGACCAACCCCGGCTACTACCAGAACTTCACCTGGTACCAGGCGATGTGGATGGCTGGTGGCGAGGTGTTCATGCCCGACCAGCGCCGCGCCGCCTTCGACAGCGCAGGCGTGCACGCGGCCCTGAAGTTCTGGCAGGACGCCGTGACCGCCGGGGTAGCGCCGCGCCGCGTGCGGGGCTCGGGCGGCAACGACTCGATCTCCAACATCGCCGACGGGTACTGCGCGATGCAGCAGCTCGGAATCTGGGGCATCGCCGAAATCGCCGAGCAGGCCCCGGATTTCCGCTACGGCGTCACCCCCATGCCGGCCCCGCCCGGCGGCGCCTACACCACGTCGCTGGGCAGCTGGGCGATGGTCGCCAACGCCAAGGGTGCCAACCCGGAGGCAGCGGCCGAATTCGTGGTGTGGACGCTCGGTTCCACCGATCCGGCCTGCATCGAGCGGATGCGGCGGTGGAACACCGTCGCCAAGACGAACCTCCCGCCCCGCTACTCGGTCCAGCGCGCCGCCCAGCAGCACGGCGCCTTCGACGGCGGTCCGATGCGGGTGTTCGCCGAGAAGGTGATGACCGAGGCCAGGCCCGAACCGAGGTTCCCACCGGAGGTCTATCGGGCGATCTCCGACGCGTTGCAGTCCTGCCAGCTCGACGGCGGTGACCCGGCGTCGGCCGCCGGTGCCGCCGCCGAGCAGATCGACACGTTCTTGTCCACCTACGACGGAGCGCCGATCCATTGAGCCCACGACGAACGAGAGATAGCCGATCCGAAGCCGCGGCGGCGTTCGCCTTCCTCGCCCCCGACGGGCTCGGACTGCTGCTGTTCGTCGCGATCCCCACGGCCCTGGCGCTGGTGGTGGGCCTGTTCGACGTCGACGGCTTCGGCAACATCTCCTGGGCCGGGCTGAACAACTTCCGGCTGATGGCCGGCGACGACCTGCTGTGGCGCAGCTTCGGCATCACCGCCACCTACGCGGTGCTGTTCGTGCCGCTGGCGTTCGCCGCCGCGCTCGGGCTCGCGCTGCTGGTCAAGGACCACTTCCCGGGCGTCGGGGCGGTGCGCGCCGCGCTGTTGCTGCCAAACGCGGTGAGCCTGGTGGTCATCGGCCTGCTGTGGCAGTTCCTGCTCACCGACAAGACCGGCGCGGTCAGCCGGTTGACCGGCCTGGACGGGATTTCCTGGCTCGGCGACCCGAATCTGGCGTTGGTAACCCTGGTGCTGATCAGCGCGTGGTTCCTGATGGGCTACCAGATGCTCATCTTCCTCGGCGGCCTGCATGACATCCCGCGCGAGCTGTACGACGCGGCGATCGTGGACGGCAGCGGGCGGTGGCAGCGGTTCCGCCACGTGACCTGGCCGATGCTGCGCCCGACGAGCTTCTTCGTGCTGGTCACCTCGACGGTCAACGCGGTCACCGGCATGCAGGCGTTCGACCTGGTCTTCGTCACCACTTCCGGCGGCCCGGCCAATGCCACCACGACGGTCGTCTACTACGCCTACCAGCAGGCCTTCCAGTTCGGCCGGTTCGGCTACGCGGCGGCGATCTGCGCGCTGCTCGTGGTCTCGCTCGGCGCGGTCACCGGCGCCATGTTCGCCCTGACCAAGGGAGGTCGTTTCGATGCCTAGGATCCGCGCGCGGGCGGCGCTGGCCTACCTGGTCGCGCTGGTGACGGTCGCGCCGCTGCTCTGGCTGCTGTTCAGCGCCTTCCGGCCGGAAGGCGAGCTCTACGACCTCGGCTGGCCCAGCGGGCTGACGCTGTCCAACGTGGCCTACGTGCTGACCGAGGTGCCGTTCCTGCGCTACCTGGCGAACAGCGCTTTCGTCGCGGTCACCGTCACCGTGATCGCGCTGTTCCTGCACTCGATGGCGGCTTACGCGCTGGCGCGGTTGTCGTTTCGGGGCAGGGGATTCGCGTTCGCTTCGGTGGTAGCGACGCTGTTGATCTCGATGCCGGTGATCCTGGTGCCGCTGTTCATCGTGGTGCGCGGGCTGGGCCTGGTCGACAGCTACGCGGGGCTGATCGTGCCGGGGCTGTTCAACGCCTTCGGCATCTTCCTGCTCCGCCAGTTCTACCTGGGGGTGCCGAGGGAGTTGGAGGAGGCCGCGCACCTGGACGGCTGCGGGCACTGGCGGATCTACTGGCACGTCATCCTGCCGCTGAGCCGCCCGATGCTGGCGGCTCTGGGCGTGCTGTTCTTCCTGGCCAACTGGAACTCGTTCCTGTGGCCGCTGGCGGTGGCGCAGGACGAGTCGCTGCGGGTGGTCCAGGTCGGCATCGCGTCGCTGCAGGGCCAGTACGCCTCGAAGCAGCACTACGTGATCGCGGCGGCGATGCTGGCGGCCATCCCGACGGTCCTGGTCTTCCTCCTCGGCCAGCGCTGGCTGGTCGCTTCCCTGAAGACCACCGGCCTCCGCTGAGGCTCATGGCCACGAGCAGCGGAAACCGTGCCGCGGCCGCGTGCGCGGCGAGCAGTCGTCGGCTCGCCGTAGGGTTGGGGAGTGCGAGCGTCGCGGTTGGTTTCGTTGCTGTGCTTGTTGCAGGTCCGGGAGGTCATGACCGGACCGGAGCTGGCCCGGGAACTGGAGGTTTCCGAGCGGACCGTGGCCCGCGACGTGCTCGCGCTGGCCGCCGCCGGGGTTCCGGTGTACGCCGAGCGCGGGCGGACTGGCGGATACCGGCTACTCGGGGGCTACCGCGCGAAGCTGACCGGGCTCCACCAGGCCGAAGCCGAGGCGTTGTTCTTGGCCGGCGTGCCGGGCCCGGCGATCGACATGGGCCTCGGCGAAGCCGTCACCGCCGCGCGGCTCAAGGCCTCGGCGGCGTTGGCCCCGCCGTTCCGCGATGCGCCGCAACGGGTGGGGCAACGGTTCCACCTGGATGCGCCCCGCTGGTTCCGCGAGGCCGAAACCCCTGCGGTGCTGCCGAAACTGAGCCGCGCGGTGTGGCGCGACCGCAAGGTCGTCGCCCGGTACCGGCGCGGCGACCGGGAAGTGCGGCGCGAGCTGGAACCGCACGGGCTCGTGCTCAAGGCCGGTGTCTGGTACCTGGCGGCCCGCTGCGGCCAGCGGTTCCTGACCTACCGGGTCGACCGCTTCAGCCACGTCGAGGTCGCCGACGAGGAATTCGCCCGCGACGAGACCTTCGACCTCCCGACCTTCTGGGAGGAGAAGTCGGACGAGTTCAACCGCTCCCTGCTGACCGAGCGCATCCGGGCCCGGATCAGCCCGGCGGGCCTGCGAAAACTGCACGCGACCACGGAAGGCACCGCAGCCCGGGAGGCGGAAGCCACCGCGAGCGAACCCGACGCCCAGGGCTGGGTCACCGTGGACTTCCCGGTGGAGTCCCTCGACGTCGCCTACGACCAGATCCTCAACCTTGGCCCGGAAGCCGAGGTCCTGGCCCCACCGGACCTCCGCAAGCGCCTGGCCGCAGCGGCGACCCGCCTCGCCTCCCTCTACAGCGATCGTGACTCGGGCGAAGGGCACCTCTGACAGCGAGGTCGGTCGGAGGTGCCTTGCACGCCGTTGGTCAGCGGTAGTCCTCGGGTTTGCCGGGCTTGCCCGGCCATTCGACTTCCAGGATGTAGCGCCAGGCGTCCGGCCGGGAGCCGTCCACGTCCGTGAACCCGTAGACCTTAGCCAGGTAGCCGCTCGAGAGCGACTCGGTGTTCCAGCGGGCCACGTCCGGGTCCGTCGCCAGCGCGACCACTGCCCGGCCGACGAATTGCGGCGACTCCGAGATGCCGAAACTCACCGGCGCCGTGATGGACTCCCGCCAGTTCTCCTCGGTGACGCCGAAGACTTCGAGCATCATCTCCGAGCGCAACCAGCCCGGGGTCAGCGAAACCGCCGTGCCGCCGTGCTTCTTCAACTCCTCGCCCTGGGCGCGGGCGAGGCGGTGCGCCGCGACCTTGACGATGTCGAAGAACGCGCCACCCTCGCTGCGGTAGTACTGCTCGTGCACCTCGGCGGTGCCGTCGGTGAGCTCCACGACCAGCCCGCCCGGCCGCTTGTGCAGGAGGTCCAGCGCGAAGTGGCTGGTGATCATGTGCGCCTCGATACCGATCCTCAGCCGCTGCAGGCCCTTGTCCAGGTCCTGCTCCCAGATCGGTTTGCGCCAGTCCATCAGGTGCTCGCCGCCGAGGTCGTTGACCAGGAGGTCCAGCCGCCCCTGCTCCGCCTCGATCCGCCGGACCAGCGCGCGGACCTGGTCCGGATCGGTGTGGTCGCAGCGGACCGCGATGCCCCGGCCACCGGCCTGCGCCACCAGCTCAGCAGTGTCCTCAATAGTCTCCGGCCGGTCGTAGTCCGAGCGCTGCTCCCGGGTGCTGCGCCCAGTCCCGTAGACCGTCGCGCCGGCCGCCCCCAGTTCCACGGCGATGCCGCGCCCCGCGCCGCGGGTCGCCCCGGCCACCAGCGCGACCTTGCCGTGCAGTTGTCCAGTCATGCCTGGCATTCCTCCTGTTCCCGAATCGGTCGAGGAGAGACCATGACAGCGAATCCGGACACCTGTGGTCATGATTTCCGGACGAGTTCGAATCTGGACTTACACGAATCGGGGACCCCGCAGACCAGGCGGCGTCTGAGCTTGCGCCGCCCGCACCGCTGCGCAGACCGACCGCATGGACAGGCACATCTGCCTGCCTCGACCGGATGAGCCGGGCTCGGGGTACGGTGTTGGTGGTGATCACGTCCGCGACGGGACCACCACACAAGGGGAGGAACAAGACTGGGCTCGCTGCGGCGGACGGACCCGCTGGCGAAAGCGGTCGGGACGGAAGCGATTAGGTGCGCGGCACAAAACACCTGCTACGGCTCCCGGCGTGGCTGCTGGACGCGGAGGCAGTTGGTTGCCTACGGTCCGGACCGGGCACGGGATTGGCCGAACCTCGCATCCCGCACCGACAGCGACCGGGGGAACCCGCGTCGGCGACGACCGGTACTGCGGCCGTCCCGGCGGTCGACGCAGAGCGCACAGAGCCACGATCAGGAAGGCGGATCCGATGACGCCCCCGCACAACTATCTCGCGGTGATAAAGGTCGTCGGCATCGGTGGTGGCGGCGTCAACGCCGTGAACCGCATGATCGAGGTCGGGCTCAAAGGTGTCGAGTTCATCGCGGTGAACACCGACGCGCAGGCCCTGCTGATGTCGGATGCCGACGTCAAGCTCGACATCGGCCGCGAGCTGACCCGCGGCCTCGGGGCCGGTGCCGCGCCGGAGGTCGGCCACAAGGCCGCCGAAGACCACAAGGAAGAGATCGAAGAGGTCCTCAAGGGCGCCGACATGGTGTTCGTGACCGCCGGTGAGGGCGGCGGCACCGGCACCGGCGGCGCACCGGTCGTCGCGTCGATCGCGCGCAAGCTCGGTGCGCTGACCATCGGCGTGGTCACCCGGCCGTTCTCCTTCGAGGGCAAGCGCCGCGCGGCCCAGGCCGAGCAGGGCATCAAGGAACTCCGCGAGTGCTGCGACACCCTCATCGTGATCCCGAACGACCGGCTGCTGCAGCTCGGCGACATCGGGGTGAGCCTGATGGACGCCTTCCGGTCCGCGGACGAGGTGCTGCTCTCCGGTGTCCAGGGCATCACCGACCTGATCACCACGCCGGGTCTGATCAACCTCGACTTCGCCGACGTCAAGAGCGTCATGTCCGGCGCGGGCAGCGCCCTGATGGGCATTGGCTCGGCGCGCGGTGAGGGCAGAGCGGTGCAGGCCGCGCAGAAGGCGATCAACTCGCCGCTGCTGGAAGCGTCCATGGAGGGCGCGCACGGCGTGCTGCTGGCCATAGCCGGTGGTTCCGATCTCGGCCTGTTCGAGATCAACGAGTCGGCGTCGCTGGTGCAGGAATCCGCGCACCCCGAAGCCAACATCATCTTCGGTACGGTCATCGACGACTCGCTGGGCGACGAGGTGCGGGTAACCGTGATCGCCGCCGGATTCGACGCCGGCACGCCCACCCACAAGAAGCTCGAACCGACCAAGGTCGGCGCGCGCCCCGAGGAACCCGAACCCGCTCCGGCCGCGGACAAGTCCGCGCCGCAGCCGGTGGTGGAAACCCGCCCCGAGCCGCCGCAACCCGCACACCAGGCGACTCCGGCACCGCAGCCCGCTCCGACGGCACCACCGACCCCGGCCTTCGTCCCGCAGGCAGAACAGCCGGTCGCCCAGCCGACGGCGCCGCCCGTTCAGGAGACCCCGGTGCAGCCGGAGCCCGCGCCGGAACCGCAACAGCGGCCAAGCCTGGG
Source organism: Saccharopolyspora sp. NPDC000995 (assembly GCF_053599315.1). Taxonomy (NCBI): domain Bacteria; kingdom Bacillati; phylum Actinomycetota; class Actinomycetes; order Pseudonocardiales; family Pseudonocardiaceae; genus Saccharopolyspora; species Saccharopolyspora sp. NPDC000995. Next base: position 16,001 of record NZ_JBSFLZ010000012.1, on the reverse strand, counting down.
CCAGCGGCCCGGCCTGTTCGGTGGCGATGGCTCCTCGACCGGGCAGCAGAGCGTCTCGGTGCCTACCCGCGCGAGCGGCGGCTACCCGACGCACGGCGGCAACCCCACCACGGGTCGCACCGGCGCGCTATCCAGCCGAGGCATCCCGGTGAACGACGACACCGACGACGACGTCGACATACCACCTTTCATGCGCCGCTGAAGTACGAGACAGGTGCGGCCCGCGCCGTGCGGAACATGAGCGAGAATCGACACCGGAAACGCCTTCGTTTCCGGTGTCGACTTGTTTGCGGGAGGCTGAGCAGCAGTGCGGATTCGGCGCGTGATCACCACGCGGGAGGGCGGGAGTTCCCGACCGCCCTTCGACTCCTTCAACCTGGGTGGCCGGGTCGGCGACGACCCCGCGGCCCTGGCGGCGAACCAGCGCAAGCTGGCGGACGGAATCGGCCTGCCCGAGGACCGTCTGGTGTGGATGGAGCAGATCCACGGTCGCACCGCGACTGTCGTCGACGGGCCGCAGGCCGCGCCGGTGGAAGCCACCGATGCGCTGGTGACCACGGAGCCGAACCTGGCGCTGATCACGCTCACCGCGGACTGCGTGCCGGTGCTGCTCGGCGACCCGGAAACCGGCGTGGTCTCCGCGGTCCACGCCGGGCGGGTAGGCGCTCGCGTCGGAGTCCTCGTCGCGGCGCTGAAGGCGATGCAGGAGGCCGGCGCCCGGCTGGACCGCGTCGAGGCGCTGCTCGGCCCGGCGGCCTGCGGTGAGTGCTACGAGGTGCCCGCCGGGATGCAGGCCGACGTCGAGAAGCACCTGCCTGGCAGTGCGTGCAAGACCCGCAAAGGCACCACCGGGCTCGACCTGCGGGCGGGGCTCTGGGAGCAGCTGGCCGCCGCCGGGATCGCCAAGATCGGCGTCGACCCGCGCTGCACCATGGAATCCCCGGAGCTCTACAGCCATCGCCGCGACCAAGGGCGCACCGGTCGGTTCGCCGCGGTGATCTGGGCCGAGCCGGAGGAGACCGAGTGAGCGAGGAGTTGCGGCGGGCCGAGTTGGCGGAGTCGCTGCGGGAGGTCCGCGACCGTGTCGACCGGGCCTGCCGCGCGGCCGGGCGGCAGCCCGAAGAGGTCGAGCTGGTCGCGGTGACCAAGACCTTCCCGGCGTTGGACGCGGCCCTGCTGGCCGATCTCGGGATGACCGAGTTCGCCGAGAACCGGGAGCAGGAGGCGCGTGGCAAGGTCGCCGAGTTCGTCGCGTTGCGGCCGGAGGCGACGGCGCGCTGGCACATGGTCGGGCAGCTGCAGCGGAACAAGGCCCGGGCGGTGGTCCGGTGGGCCGACGTGGTCGAGTCGGTGGACAGCGAGCGGCTCGCCGAGGCGCTGGGCCGCGCCACCGCGAACGCCCTGGACGCGGGCGAGCGACAGCGGCCGTTGGACGTCTTGTTGCAGGTGAGTCTAGACGAGGCGGTCGGGCGCGGGGGCTGTCGACCGGAGGACGTGCCCGCGCTGGCCGATATGGTCACGCGGACGAGTGGTCTTAGGCTGCGGGGTGTGATGGCCGTCGCCCCGTTGGGCGGCGAACCCGATGTGGCTTTTGCCACACTTTCCGTGATCTCCGAGCGGCTGCGCAGAGATCACCCGGAAGCTGTCGATGTGTCGGCGGGCATGTCCGGCGACCTGGAAAGTGCCGTTGCGCACGGCTCGACCCGGGTGCGTGTCGGAACCGCGTTGCTCGGTGGGCGGCGGTTAACCTCGCCGTAGCCGTGAACAGGGGGGTCGAAGGCTGGCCTCGTGCTCGGTGCTAGGAGTCTCAGAGGAAGGGCATGCCGATGAGCGCTTTGCACAAGTTGAAGGCCTACTTCGGCATGGTCCCGGCCGACGAGGTGGACGAATACGACGACGAGGCCGGATACCGCGACCGGTACTCCGACGCCGACCGCGACGTCTACGACGGCCCGGCCGAGCGGGTGCCGACCCGTCGGCGGGTCGGCACCCGCGGCGGCTACCAGGCGGAAGCCGAAGCGGAACCGGAGAGCTTCGTCGAGGAGTACCGCGAACCGGCGCCGCGGCCGCGCAGGCAGTGGACACCGGACTCGTCGGCGCGCAGTGCGGCACCCCCGGATCCGCCACGGGAGTCGGTCTCGCGGCTGCGTGCTGTGACCGACACGGGCACCCAATTCAACTTGAGCAAGATCACAACCCTGCACCCGCGCAGCTACAGCGAGGCCCGCACGATCGGCGAGCAGTACCGGGACGGCACGCCGGTAATCATGAACCTGACCGAGATGGAGGAGGCCGACGCCAAGCGCCTGGTCGACTTCGCCGCTGGTCTGGCATTCGCGCTGCGGGGCTCGATAGAGAAGGTCACGAACCGCGTGTTCTTGCTCTCACCGCCGAACGTGGACGTCGCGGCGGAGGACAAGCGGCGCCTGGCCGAGGGTGCCTTTTTCAACTACGGGTGAGTGGTGGCACAGTTGAAGCGTGAACCTGGTGCAGATCGTCCTGTTTTACGTTCTGTTCTTCTTCTGGCTGCTGCTCACGGCCCGTATTGTGATCGAACTCGTTCGGGTGTTCGCTCGCGATTGGAGGCCCGTTGGGGGGGTTGCAATCGCGTTGGAGAGCGTCTACACAGTGACCGACCCACCCGTAAAGTTGGTGCGTCGGTTGATTCCGACGGTCCGGATCGGCGGCGTCGGACTGGACCTATCGATTATGGTGCTGCTGCTGGTCGTGTTCATACTGATGCGACTGATGCAGCCCGGGTGACGGGGAACCCGGGCTACCCGCAGCCGAGGAGTGCGTGAGGTGATCTTGTGGGCTTGACCCCCGCGGACGTGCATAACGTCGCGTTCAGCAAACCGCCGATCGGTAAGCGGGGCTACAACGAGGACGAGGTAGACGCATTCCTCGACCTGGTTGAAGCCGAGCTTGCCCGGCTGGTCGAGGAGAACAACGACCTGCGTAGCCAGGTGGAGCAGTTGGAGTCCCAGCTGCAGACCGCGCAGGTCGACCTGGACGAAGCCCGCAGCCAGGCGGCGTCCGTTCCCTCGACCCCAGCTGCCCCCCCGGAGGAACCGCGCCGGCTCACCCCGGTTCCGGCGCCGACCGCCGTCGAGCAGACTTCCCCGGGCGGTGATCACCACGTGCAGGCCGCCAAGGTGCTGGGCCTCGCGCAGGAGATGGCCGACCGGCTGACCGGTGAAGCCAAGGCCGAGGCCGACGGCATGTTGTCCGAGGCGCGGACGAAGTCCGAGCAGCTGCTGTCCGAAGCGCGCTCGAAGTCCGACAGCATGGTCAACGAGTCCCGAACCCGTGCCGAGACGATGCTCAACGACGCCCGCACCCGGGCCGAGACGTTGGAGCGGCAGGCGCGCGATAAGGCCGCCAGCCTGGAGCGCGACGCGCAGCGCAAGCACGCCGAAGTGATGGGCAACATCACGTCGGAGAAGAACGCCCTCGAGAAGAAGATCGAGACACTCCGCACGTTCGAGCGCGAGTACCGCACTCGACTGCAGACCTACCTGGAGTCGCAGCTGCGCGAACTGCAGGACCGGGGCTCGGCCGCGCCCGCAGACAGCGGCGCCAGCCGGTCGTCCGGACAGCAGGCCAGCTACAGCTTCGGGGCGCGTGCGGCCGAAGCCGGCTGATCAAGTTCGTTCGCATCGGCGGCGACGGGACGAAACGCCCGTTGCCGCCGACGTGTGTCCGGCCCGTTCGGCGAGGGACGTGAGATCGCGTGCTGTTTGTCGTGCTGGCGTTGGTCCTGGTGGCCGGCGGTGTCCTGGCCGGCGCGGTCGCCGCTGGCGAACCGGACCTAGCATGGTTGTCGGTGTTTGCGAGCGCCGTCGGTGTGGTCCTGCTGGCCGCAGATCAGCGGCGGCGCCGGACCGGAGCGGGCGAGCATCCGCCGGCCGCGTCGGCTTCTGCCGATGGCAAGGAACCGGGCGAGGAGCGCAGCAACGCCGCAGCAGCTGCGGATCCGGACGCCGAGGTGTTGGTGCTCGACGAACGGCCGCGCTACCACGTGCGGACCTGCGAGTGGCTCGGCGAGCGGAAGACGATCGCCCTGCCGCTGCGCGAGGCGCGGGACCTCGGCTTCACGCCGTGTGCCCGCTGCGCGCCGAACGCCACGCTGGCTGCCGAGGTCCGCCGGGTTTGACCGCAGCTTCAATTGAAACCGTGGTCCCCGGTCCCTGGGCGCGCGGTTTCAGTTGAAACCGGGCACTGGTGAAAGCCGGTGGCCAGCTCCCGGTACGCTGGAACGACCAGGCGATGATCCGGCCATCACCGGGGAGCCTCCGGAAGAACGGGTGCCCGGCCTGGGCACCTCAGTAGAACCGGACGGGTCCAGCCCGTCACAGCTGGCAACGAGTGGTCGTCGGCGTCGATCGGCGGCAAGCGGGGTGGTACCGCGGATCTCGTGCGAGCATGCGCGCGAGGTGTCGTCCCCGCGTGGACACCGAGGTTTCGGTGACCGTGCGGCGGAAACAACACACCGCGAGGAGCGCATCCGCGATGGCTTATCCCAAGGTTCAGTTCGGCGACGCCGGTGAGCGCGGCGTGGCTGCCCAGCCCGCGTTCCCCGAGATCGAGCGCCGAGTGCTGGATTTCTGGGCCGACGACAAGACTTTCCAGGCCTCGGTGCAAGCCCGCGAGGCAGGCGCCAACGGCGCCAATGAGTTCGTCTTCTACGACGGGCCGCCGTTCGCCAACGGACTGCCGCACTACGGGCACCTGCTCACCGGCTACGTCAAGGACGTGGTGCCGCGCTACCAGACGATGCGCGGCCGCCGGGTGGAGCGCCGGTTCGGTTGGGACTGTCACGGGCTGCCCGCGGAGGTCGAGGCGGAGAAACAGCTCGGCATCAACTCGAAGTCCGAGATCGAGACGATGGGTGTCGCGGCGTTCAACGAGGCGTGCCGGACCTCGGTGCTGCGCTACACCTCCGACTGGGAGGCCTACGTCACCCGGCAGGCCCGGTGGGTGGACTTCGACAACGACTACAAGACGCTCGACCTGGACTACATGGAAAGCGTCATGTGGGCGTTCAAGGCCCTTTGGGACAAGGGTCTCGTCTACGAGGGCTTCCGGGTGCTCTGGTACTGCTGGCGCTGCGAGACGCCGCTGTCCAACACCGAGACCAAGATGGACGACGTCTACCGCCAGCGTCAGGACCCGGCGGTGACCGTGGGCCTGCGGCTCAACGCGCCGGGCAAAGCATTCGACGGCGCGCTGGCCCTGGTGTGGACGACGACCCCGTGGACGCTGCCGTCCAACCTGGCCGCCGCGGTGCACCCCGAGGTCGACTACGTGCTCGTCGCGCCGGCCAACAGTGCCCAGCGGTACCTGCTGGCCGAAGCCCGTCTCGGCGCGTACGCGCGGGAGCTCGGCGAGGATGTCGTCGAGCACGTCGTGGCCCGGTTCAAGGGGACCGAGCTGCTCGGTACGAAGTACGCGCCGCCGTTCGACTTCTTCGTGGGGCGGGAGAACGCGCACCAGGTGCTGGCGGCCGACTACGTCACGACCGAGGACGGCACCGGCCTGGTGCACATCGCGCCGGCCTTCGGTGAAGAGGACAAGGTCGTCACCGACGCCGCGAACATCGAGCCGGTGATCCCGGTCGACGCGCATGGCAAGTTCACCACCGAGGCCCCGCCGTACGAGGGGCTGCAGGTCTTCGACGCCAACAAGCAGATCATCCGCGATCTCAAGGACGCCGGGCTCCTGCTGCGGCACGAGACCTACGACCACCCTTACCCGCACTGCTGGCGCTGCGACAACGCGCTAATCCAGCGGGCGGTGTCGTCCTGGTTCGTGGCGGTCAGCCAGTTCAAGGACCGGATGGTCGAGCTGAACCAGCAGATCAACTGGGTGCCGGAGCACATCCGAAACGGTCAGTTCGGCAAGTGGCTGGAGAACGCCCGAGACTGGAACATCTCCCGGAACCGCTACTGGGGTTCGCCGATCCCGGTGTGGGTCTCCGACGACCCGGCCTACCCGCGCACCGACGTCTACGGTTCGCTGGACGAGCTGGAACGCGACTTCGGGGTGCGCCCGGCCAACCTGCACCGCCCGGAGATCGACGAGCTGACCCGGCCGAACCCGGACGACCCGACCGGGAAGTCGACGATGCGCCGGGTGCCGGAGGTGCTGGATTGCTGGTTCGAGTCCGGCTCGATGCCGTTCGCCCAGGTGCACTACCCGTTCGAGAACTCGGAGTGGTTCGAGCACCACTACCCGGGCGACTTCATCGTCGAGTACAACGGCCAGACCCGCGGCTGGTTCTACACGCTGCACGTGTTGGCGACCGCGCTGTTCGACCGCCCGGCCTTCGCCAGCGTGGTGGCGCACGGCATCGTGCTTGGCGACGACGGCCTGAAGATGTCGAAGTCCAAGCGCAACTACCCGGACGTCAACGAGGTCTTCGACCGCGACGGCTCGGACGCGATGCGCTGGTTCCTGATGTCCAGCCCGATCCTGCGCGGCGGTGACCTGGTGGTCACCGAGCGCGGCATCCGGGACGCGGTGCGGCAGGCGGTGCTGCCGCTGTGGAACTCCTGGTACTTCCTGGCGTTGTACGCCAACGCCGAGGGCATCTCGGGCGAGTTCGGAGTGGACAGCAAGCACGTGCTGGATCGCTACGTCCTGGCCAAGACCCACGAGCTGGTCGGCGACGTGCAGTCCGCATTGGACACCTTCGACCTCGCTGGGGCCTGCGCGGAGGTGCGCGACTTCCTCGAAGTGCTGACCAACTGGTACGTGCGGCGGTCCCGCGACCGCTTCTGGGCCGGTGACCGGGATGCCATCAACACGCTGCACACCGTGCTGGAGGTGACCTGCCGGGTGGTGGCGCCGATGCTGCCGCTGACCGCCGAGGCGGTCTGGCGCGGGCTGACCGGAGGCCGCTCCGTGCACCTGGCGGACTGGCCCCTGGTCAACGAGTTGCCCGCGGACGCCGCGCTGGTAACCGCGATGGACGAGGTGCGCCAGGTGTGCTCGGCCGCGTCGGCGTTGCGCAAATCCAACAAGCTGAGGGTGCGTTTGCCGCTGGCCAAGCTCGTGGTCGCCACCCCGGACGCGGAGGCGCTGCGGCCGTTCGCGGACCTGATCCGCGACGAGGTCAACGTCAAGGCACTCGAGCTGAGCACCGACGTCGCCGCGCACGGTCGCTTCGAGATCGCGGTGAACGCGCGGGCCGCCGGTCCGCGGCTGGGTCGCGACGTGCAGAAGGTGATCAAGGCGGTGAAGTCCGGCGAGTGGCAGCGCACCGGCGGCACCGTGGTCGCGGCGGGCATCGAATTGCAGGACGGCGAGTTCGAGGAGCGCCTGGTCTCCACCGATCCCGGCGCGGCCTCGCCGCTGCCCGGCGGCAAGGGGCTGGTGGTGCTGGACACCGAGGTGACCCCGGAGCTGGCGCTCGAAGGCTTGGCCCGCGACGTGGTCCGGGTCGTCCAGCAGGCCCGCAAGGAGGCGGACTTCCAGGTCTCCGACCGGATCACGGTGGCGATTTCGGCCCCTGCCGAGGTCCTGGCGGCCGTCGAGTCGCACCGCGACTTCATCGCGGGCGAAACCCTGGCGAACGACATCGAATCCGGCGATGTAGCGGACGGCTTCACCGGCAGCGTCGGTGAAGGCACCGAGATCAAGATCGCCGTCACCAGGGTCTGACGTGGCCGTCCCGGGTGGCACCGGCGACGAGGGCGGTGTCACCCGGGTGTCTTGGTGGTTGTTGATGTGGACGGTCCGTTCGCGCCGTCCACTGAGGCGAACAGGTCGTTCGCTGCACATCGACACCCCGGCGTTCCAAGTGTCGCCCTGGTGTCAGGGCGTGCAGTTGTGACCGCCGTGCGGGTGTCGAGATCGCCGCGTCGGCGCCGTGTGACGGAGACCGCTCCCACAGTTCGGGAATGGTGTTGCCCGCGGTGCGCGCGGTTTCCTAGAGTGCTGGACCGAAGGTCATGAGCGCCAGCGTCAAGCCCCGGCTTGCTGGCCGGCAACCCTCCAACCGCGGTGGGGTGCCCCGGGTGAAGACCTGGCCGGTCGTGCAGGGCGATCCGGCAAGCGCGGACCCCTCTGGGCGGGTCCGATGAGGCCCCCGAGGAGGCCGTCGTGTCGTCTGCCGTCATCGAAATCCCGGTGCAGTCCCATTTGGACTACCGGATTCCCGCCGTGGTCGGCGCCGCGCTGCAGGTCCCGCTGGTCAACGGCCAACGCATCGGATATGCGAATCTCGATCATGCGGCCAGCGCGCCGTGCCTGGAGTCCGTGCAGTCGGCGGTCAACGAGCTGCTGCCCTGGTACGCGAGCGTGCACCGCGGCGCGGGGTTCGCCTCCCAGGTGTGCACCCGGGTCTACGAGGGAGCGCGCGACGAGCTGCGGAACTTCGTCGGCGCCCGCCACACCGACTCGGTGATCTTCACCCGCAACACCACCGACGCCCTGAACCTGCTGGGACGCACGCTGCCGCGCGGCACGTCCGTCGTGGTCTTCGATACCGAGCACCACGCCGCGCTGCTGCCCTGGACCGGCCCGCGGGTGCGCCGCCTGCCCGCGCCGGAGACGCCGGCGGACGCCACCGCCGCGCTCGATGCCGCGCTGGCCGACTGCCCGGAGGGACCGCGGCTCGCGGTGATCACGGGTGCCTCCAACGTCACCGGGGAGCTGTGGCCCGTCGCGGAGCTGGCGCGGGTGGCTCGCCGCCGCGGTGCTCGCACGGTTCTCGACGCCGCGCAGCTCGCACCGCACCGGCCGGTCCGGATTCGCGAGCTCGACATCGACTACGTGGCGATCTCGGGGCACAAGCTCTACGCGCCGTTCGGTGCGGGCGCGCTGATCGGCCGCGCGGACTGGCTCAACGCCGCCGAGCCGTACCTCGCGGGTGGCGGCGCGACCCGTTTGGTGCAGGAGCGGTCGGTGAGCTGGGCGACGGGGCCGGAGCGGCATGAGGCGGGCTCGCCGAACACCGTCGGCGTGCACGCCTTGGCCAAGGCCTGCGCGACGCTCGCGGCGAACTGGACGGACGTCATCGAGCACGAGGAAGCGCTGCTGCACCGGCTGCGAGCCGGGCTTCGCGGCGTGCCGGGGCTGCGCGAACTCCGCCTGTTCGACGCCGATCACGACCGGGTCGGTGTGGTGAGCTTCACCGTCGACGGTCAGGACCCGGGCCTGCTGGCCACGGCGCTTTCCGCGGAGCACGGCATCGGCGTCCGCGACGGCTTGTTCTGCGCGCACGTGGCCACGCGGCGGCTGCTCTCGCGGGCGGGCTCGGACACCGAGCGCGCGGTCCGCGTCAGCGTCGGGCTGGGCAGCACAGCAGAGCACGTCGACCGCCTCGTGAACGCGCTGCGGAGGCTGGTGGCCGAAGGCCCGACTTGGCGCTACGAGCAGGTCGACGGCCGCTGGGTGCCAGTCAACGACCCGCGCCCCGCGCCCGCCTTCCTCGACTGACGGGGCTCCGCCACGCCTGGTCACGGCCCGTAAGTGAATTGCGGCGTCTTGGCACGGCGACATAGCACCCGAAAACACTCACGGGTCCTGTTCTTTGTCTTGAAGCGCCGAAGCGCTTAGCCCACACTCGCGACTTGCACCGCCGCGGGGCCTTAGGCCCAACGTGTTCAAGGGCGCATCGCGGGGAGTGGTCCTGCCGAACCGGGTGCGGGCGGGTTCAGGGACAATGGTGGTCGTGAGCACCGAGCAGTCCTCCCCGAGGGAGTCCTCAGCAGAGCAGGCGGGCACCGAACCGACTGCCGCAGAACAGGCGTCCGAGACGCAGACCGGGGCGGCGGAGGAGTCGCCCAAGCGCGGGTCCGGGAAGCTGCTCGGGTTGTTGGGCGGGGTCGCCGTGGTGGCCTTGGGCGTCGACATCCTCACCAAGGTCGCCGTCGTGGCGAACTTGGAGGGCAACCCGCCGGTCAAGCTGCTCGGCGGTCTGCTCTACCTCGACGTGCTCCGCAACCCCGGTGCCGCGTTCTCGCTGGCCACCGGCATGACGTGGCTGCTCGCGCTGCTCGCGATCGCCGTCGTCGGGGTGATCATCTGGCTGGCGCCGAAGCTGCGCTCGCCGGGTTGGGCGGTGGGCCTCGGCCTGGTGCTCGGCGGGGCCTGCGGCAACCTGGTCGACCGGATCTTCCGCGCCCCGGGCCCGTTGCAGGGGCACGTGGTGGACTTCCTGTCGGTGTTCGCGCCGGGTGGCACGGTGTGGCCGGTGTTCAACGTCGCCGACTCGTGCATCGTCTGCGGCGGCATCCTGGTCGTGCTGATGTCGCTGCTGGGCCGCGACTACGACGGCACGGTGCACCGCAAGAAGAAGGCTTCGGGGTCGTGAGCGACCTCCGAACGCTGCCGGTTCCCGAGGGGCTGGACGGCATGCGGGTGGACGCGGGCCTCTCGAAGCTGCTGGGCCTTTCCCGCAGCGCCGTCGCCTCGCTGGCGGAATCCGGTGACGTGCTCGTCGACGGCAACCCGGCCGGCAAGTCGGACCGGTTGGCCGCCGGGGCGTGGCTGGAGGTGACGCTTCCGCCGGCGCAACAGCCGCTGCAGGTCGTCGCGGTGCCGGTAGACGGGCTGCGGATCCTGCACCAGGACGACGACATCGTTGTGGTGGACAAGCCGATCGGCGTCGCGGTGCACCCGAGCCCCGGCTGGGAAGGACCGACGGTGGTCGGCGGGCTCGCTGCGGCGGGCGTGCGTATCGCGACTTCCGGGGCCGCCGAGCGGCAGGGCGTCGTGCACCGGCTGGACGCGGGCACCACCGGTGTCATGGTCGTCGCCAAGAGCGAGCACGCGTACTCGGTGCTCAAGCGCGCCTTCAAGGAACGCACCGTCGACAAGCGGTACCACGCCGTGGTGCAGGGACACCCGGACCCGAGCCGCGGCACCATCGACGCGCCGATCGACCGGCATCCGCGCCACGACTACAAGTTCGCGGTCGTCACCGGCGGAAAGCCCAGCATCACCCACTACGAGACGGTGGAGGCCTTCCGCGCGGCATCGCTGGTGGACGTGAAGCTCGAAACCGGGCGCACGCACCAGATTCGGGTGCACTTCGCGGCGATCAAGCACCCCTGCGTCGGCGACCTGACCTACGGCGCGGACCCGGTGCTGGCCCGGCGGCTGGCCATCACCAGGCAGTGGTTGCACGCGCGCAGCCTCTCATTCGAGCATCCCTCCGGTGGCTGGGCAACCTTCGAGAGCCAGTACCCCGCCGATCTCCGGCACGCGCTGGAGGAGCTCCGCGACCAGGACGGTTGAGCAGGGTACGGTGTCGGACAAGCCTGTTACGAGCAAGGGGGCTTGATGGCACAGTCGAGATCGTTCGAGGGGGCGGACGAGCCGACTCCGCCCACGGGCATCCCGGTGGTCGACCCGGGAGCCGACGCGGAGACCCCGCCGAGCGGTTTCACCAGCCTCGGCGACGTCATCAGCGCAGACGACATCGGCACGGCGCCGCCGTCGGTGTTCGGCGCCCCGGAACCGGAGGGTTCGCGGGGCGACGCGGGGGACTGGCCGAAGCTGGAGTACCGCAGCCGCAACAAGCCGGAACGCCCCAAGCGCAACAACCCGCTGAACTTCTTCCGCCGGGACAAGGGCGCGTGAGCCTTCTGAGCAGCCGTAGCAGCACAAGTGGCTCAATGCTGCGACCGCCTACAGCGCTTTGAGTTCTTCGACCACTTCTCGGACCGAGGACTTCGCGTCGCCGAAGAGCATCGCGGTCTTCTGGTCGGTGTAGAGCGGGTTGTCCACTCCCGCGAAGCCCGCTCGCATCGAGCGCTTCAGGACGATGACCGCCTTCGCCTGGTCGACGTTGAGGATCGGCATGCCGTAGATCGGCGAGTTCGGGTCGGTTCGGGCCGCCGGGTTGGTGACGTCGTTGGCACCGATCACCAGCGCGATGTCGGTGCGGGCGAACTCGTCGTTGATCTCGTCCATCTCCTTGAGTTGCTCGTAGGGCACGTCCGCTTCGGCGAGCAGCACGTTCATGTGGCCAGGCATCCGGCCCGCGACCGGGTGGATCGCGTAGTCGACGACGACCCCCTTGTCCGCCAACAACTTCGCCATGTCCTGCACGGCGTGCTGGGCCTGCGCGACCGCCATGCCGTAGCCGGGCACCACGATCACCTGACCCGCGTAGGCGAGCTGGACCGCCACGTCCGCCGCGCTGACCGAGCGCACCGTGCCGCCGCCGGTGACCGCCGGTGCCGCGGTCTCGCCGCCGCCGAACCCACCGGCCACGATCGATGGGATCGACCTGTTCATCGCCTTGGCCATCTGGTCGGTGAGGATCGAACCAGACGCGCCCACCAACATGCCCGCCACGATCATCGCGGTGTTGCTCAACGCCAGTCCGGCCGCTGCCGCGGACAGCCCGGTGAACGCGTTGAGCAGCGACACCACCACCGGCATGTCGGCCCCGCCGATCGGCAGCACCACCGCGATCCCGGCCAGCCCCGCCAGCACCAGCACCGCCACCAGCAGCAGTTCGGCGCTGCCGCCCAGCCCGATCGCCACGGCGCAGCCGACCGCCCCGGCCAGCAGCAGCACGTTTAGCGGCATCTGCAGGCGGCCGACGCTGATCGGGCGGGCCGGCACGATCTCCTGCAGCTTGCCGAAGGCGACCAGCGAGCCCCAGAACGAGATCGATCCGATGATCGCCGCGAACAACGTCGCGATCGCCACGTTGGCGGGTTCGCCCTGGAAACCGGTGGTCTCCCGGAACTCCACCCAAGCGGTCAGCGCCACCGCGCCGCCGCCGACGCCGTTGAACAGCGCGACCATCTGCGGCATCGCGGTCATCTTCACCCGCCGCGCGGCCGGTACCCCGATGACCGTGCCGATCACCAAGCCCAGCATGATCAGCCACCAGTTGCCCAGGCCCGGGGTGAGCAGCGTGGCGACGACGGCGACCACCATGCCAGCTGCGGCGATGGCGTTGCCCCGCACCGCGGTGCGCGGGCCGGTCAGCCCCATCAGGCCGTAGATGAACAGCGCGAACGCCAGGATGTAGAGCACCGATCGCAGCGTGATCACTTGTCGGCACCTTTCCGCACCGCGTCCGGCTTCCGCTTGAACATGCCCAGCATCCGGTCGGTGACCAGGAAACCGCCGACCACGTTAATGGTCCCGAACACGATGGCCAGCAGCGCCAGCAGCTGCGACGCGACACTGTCCACACCAGACCCGAGCACCAGCACACCGCCGAGCAGCACGATGCCGTGGATCGCGTTGGTGCCGGACATCAGCGGAGTGTGCAGCGTGTTCGGCACCTTCGAGATCACCGCGAAGCCGACGAACCCCGCCAGCACCAGAACGGCCAGATCGGCCAGGAACATCGCTCCTCCTCCCGTTCGCCTGGAAGTTGTCGGGTGAGGGGTACCCGTGACCGGGCAACTGCTCCACGGGTGCCCCTCACCTCGTCGTCGACGGTCATGTCGGGTCCGGTCGGCTGATGCAGGTCGCGGCCAGGATCTCGTCGGTGAAGTCCGGGGCGAAGCGCCCGTCGACGAGCATCAGCTCCAGTAGTGCCTGGACGTTCCGGGCGTAGAGCTCGCTGGCGTGCTCCGGCATCGCGGACGGGAGGTTCAGTGGGGCCGCGATGGTGATCTCGTGGTTGACCACGGTGCTGCCGGGCTCGCTGAGCTCGCAGTTGCCGCCGGCCGCCCCGGCGAGGTCGACGATCACACTGCCCGGCCGCATTCGGCGCACCGCCTCGGCGGGGACCAGCATCGGGGCTGGCCGGCCCGGCACCAGGGCGGTGGTGATCACTACGTCGACGTCCGCGATCGCCGCGTTGAGGCGGTGTGCCTGCTCGGCGCGCTCGTCGGCCGTCAGCTCCCGGGCGTAGCCGCCCTCGCCGACCGCCGAGAAGCCCAGGTCCAGCCACTTCGAGCCCACCGAGCGCACCTGGTCGGCGACCTCCGGTCGCACGTCGTAGCCGGTGGTGCGGGCGCCGAGCCGCTTCGCGGTCGCCAGCGCCTGCAGCCCGGCCACCCCCACGCCGAGCACCAGCGCCGACGCGGGCTTCACGGTGCCTGCCGCGGTGGTCAGCATCGGGAAGAACCGGGTGCACTCGCTCGCCGCCAGCAGCACAGCCCGGTATCCCGAGACGTTGGCCTGGGAGGACAGCGCGTCCATCGATTGGGCCCGGGAGATGCGCGGCACCGACTCCAGCGCGAAGCCCAGCACCCGGGCGGCCCGCAGCCGTCCGGCGATGTCCGGGTCGGTCAACGGAGACAGGAAGCCGATCAGCGCTGAGCCGGGGGACATCCGGCCGATCTCCGCTTCGGTCGGCGCGTTCACCTTGACCACGACATCGGCGGACCACGGATAACCGATGGTCGCGCCGGCCTTGGCGAACGCTTCGTCCGGGATCAGCGCGGCGTGCCCGGCGCGGGCCTCGACCACGACGCCGAGCCGATGCGCGCACAGCCGTTCCACCACGCCCGGGACGAGTGCGACGCGGCGTTCGCCGGGCACCGTCTCGCGCGGGACACCGACGCTGGTGCGACCGCTCTCCGGAGAGGTCATGACTCCAGCTCTCCATACCGCAGCGCAAACCGCAAGACCACACGCCCGTTCGTCCCGGCGGATCACTAGGTCAGACGCAAGGCCTTGCCAGAATTACTGGCCGAGCGCCTGGCTTGGACCGCGTTCCACCGTCGGTCGCGCTTGACCGCCCGTCAAAGGTCGGTGATGTCCCAGGTGAGGGTGCGTTGTTCGTCCCCGGGGCGGGGCGTCCAGCGCACCGTCGTGAGCTCGGTGGACTCCGGCAGCACGTATACCGTGTGCCCGCCCGCGGTCTCGCCCGGTTGCACGCCGATGCGGTGCGGGGGACGGGACGACAGCGACACCGGCGCCTTCGACACCGCGGAGCCGTCCTTGGCGATCAGCTCCAGGTACAGGTCGGGTAGCGAGGCGAACGGCGTCGCCCCGCGGTTGGTCAGCTCGGTGTGCACGACTACCGCGCGCTCGCCGTCGTGCAGCTCGTAGCCTGCCGCGGTGAACAGGAAGTCGGCCGGGTCCACGACCTCCACGAGGAGGATGGTGATCCGCTCGCCTTCCAGACCCTCGACGTCCAGCTTGGTGCCCACCTTGCCGCTGCGCACCGGCTGCTGCGGCGCGGGCTGGGTGCCCGGCCGCTGCTGGTCGCCGCGCGCCCACGCGGCCGACCCCGGCGGGCCCCAGACGTTCATCGGGTTCGGCGGCCCCGGCGGGGCCGCCGGCTGCTGGAAGGACGTCGGCGGCGGGCCCTGCGGGGCGAACGGCTGCGGGCCGCTCGGGCCGCCGTAAGCGGGTCCCGGGTAGGCGCCGCTGGGCATCGGGTAGCCGCCGGTCGGCTGCGGGTAGGGGCCGGACTGCTGCGGGTAGGGGCCGGATTGCTGCGGGTAGGGGCCGGACTGCTGCGCCGGGTGGGCGCCGGTGCCCGGCGCGGGCACCTGGTACGGCCCGCTGGCCATGCTCTGCTGCGCCGCCCAGTGCTGCGCGGCGGCGACCGCGTTGCGGATGGCTTGCGGATCGCATTCGACGCCGACGATCAGCGGCAGGCCCGTCGTCGAAAGGGCAGCAAGACGTGCGGCGACATCGCGCACATCCATGCCGAGCCGACCGGCGATCTCGGGAACCGCCGCACGGCCCATCTCGGCGACGACGCTCAGCAGACGCACGTCCACGGGATCAGGGCCAGCCACGTCGTGCCACGCTACCCGCTCTGGTCTTCCCAGGCGTAAACGGCACTGGTTTTGATCCTGAGCGTCCGGCCGCACCGCGCCCGGGGCGGGTGTCGACTGGCGGGTCACACCAGGCCTTGCGGGAAAGACCGCGCAACACCGGGGGAATCTCCGATCGCGTCGGAGGCGCGAGTTAGGCTGGCAACTCTCCCACAGCCTGCCGAAGGAGGACTTCCCCGTGCCTGTCGACCCCTTCGTTCACCTGCATGTGCACACCGAGTACTCGATGCTCGACGGTGCGGCGAAGGTGGGGGCGTTGTTCGCCGAAGCCGAGCGGTTGGG
>NZ_JBSFLZ010000011.1:0-102951 GCF_053599315.1 Saccharopolyspora sp. NPDC000995 | reverse complement strand
CGTCGAAATCACGGATCACCACATCATCTGGACCAAGCCAAGCTTCCAGCCGCGCGTACCCGCCGCGTGCAGTCTCGAAAATCTCCTGCAATTCCCGTATCGCATTATTCCGGCGCAACTCCCGAACAGCAACGGAAGCGTCCACTACCCGGCTGTGGATCTCGTTGAGCGGCGTCCGATTATGAATAGGCGACCACGCCGCGATCTTGGCTTCATATGCTTGCCGTAGGTCAGTGCTTATCTCCGCCTCCGCCAAAATCTGCTGCAGAGACCCCACCGCAGCGTTCAAATCGGATGTCAGCTGCCTCCGGACATCAGCAAGAATCGGGTCTGCCCAGGATTTCGACCTCTTGAACCGAGCTTGCAAATCGGACCCGCTGTTGTAACCCCCGCGGAGCCCGTCCGCACGTGCCTCGTCTCGCAGCACCCGTTCGACAGCATCCTTGTCCGGCAAACCACTAAGCGCCTTGCCCACCGCCACGCGCCGCGAATAAATCTGCGATCCTTTAGACAGAGCCTCTTTCGGTCCAGGGGCCGGGGTCACCGTGGCGGAAAGCAAGTCGTCGGCAGCACTCGAGTCCGCACCACCATCCAGGTCGCCAGCCAGGTAACGGACCAGTCTCCACCGCAATTGCTGCAACTGCTCATCGGCCTGCGGGTTCGTCATCAACTGCTGCAACTGCTGATCATCTCGCGGGTTCTTCATCAACTCGTGCGCGATCACATCCCGGAAGGGCCGGGACTCGTGCAGGGGCCCCAAGACCTTCTCCGCCGGAGCGTACAAACGGTCCACGGCATCTTGACCGTGGTCGTCGGCCAACTGCCGCAACGCCCTACTGGCATCCGCGAACGTCCGCTTCACCGATCTAAACTGATGAATAACGCTGAGCCCCGGATCAACAACGGCCCCGCGCATCATCGGGGCAGCAACGGCCCCAGCCACCGCCTCGTTCCCAACAGGATCTGCCTGCCAACCTTCCTCTTTCGCTCTCACCTCCTTGATCGCGTCGCGAGTCAAACCACTCCTCGCCATGCCAAGGTCGAGGTCACCGGACAGATAACCGGCCATTTCCACCCGCAGCGCCTGGGCACCCTGCCAGTCGCCCGGGTGCTCGCCCAACCAGTGCGCCAGCACAACCCGGAACCGATCCGACGCCTTCAACGGCCCCAAAATCCCATCCGCATCAGCCAACAACCGGTCCACAGCATCCCGATCCGCGATCCCCTCCCACTCATGCAACTGCGCCGCGGCCGTCAACTCGTGAAACCGTTCCTCCAACTCCACCATGCCAACGCCATCCCCCGGATGACTCACCACGTAATGAGCCAACACATTCAGGAGACCGTCAGCACCCCCGAAAACTCCCACACCCGCCACGTGCGCCCGCACATCAGCGATCACACGGTCTACACCTACATTCACCCCGCCTACGTAAACTGGCCACCCCTCATCGCGCATCCTCTGCAACCCAGCCTCCGCGTTAGTGATCAACGCACGCAGCTCGGCTGCCGCCGCAGACTCCTCCGCTACCTGAGCGGACTCACCAGCAGAAGACCCTTCCCCGCCCAACAACGCATCCTGCAGCTTCGCAGCCCTCTTTTTCCGCTGATACCGACGCACACGGTCCAAGTCCTGGGCGCGCAACCGCTTATATTCCGCCTCAATCTCGTCGAGCTCCGCCTGCACCGGCTCGATCTCCTCCTGCAGCGCCTCCCACTGCTCCCGCAAACCCGCATCCGCCCCGTCCCACCCCGGCGACGCCTCCAACGAAGCCTGGTCAGCCTTAAGCTTCTTCAGCGACTCCCCCAACTCCGTATTCCGCGCACGCTGCGCCGCTTTCTTTTTGGCCCGACGTATGGTGTTCCTTGCATACCGCCATGCCTTCTTTTCCTCACGCGTCTCGGTCCGGCTCGATGCTGGGCTGCCCGACGACGCACTGCCGCCCGCTGTGTGACCCTCCGGCCCGGCTCCGGCGTGGATGGCCAGTCCGCTGCCCTGCGTGCCCAGCCTGTCGGCCAGCGCCCGGGAGAACCCCACCTCGTCCTGGTCATCACCGCCGGGTTTGTGGTGCTCGGCCGCGACCAGCGCGATCACGTCCTCCAGCGACACGGCAGCATCCCCACGAGCCAGCTTCCGGGGGTCATGCGTGCCGTGCACGATCCGCCGCGCCGCGTCCTTTACCTCGCTGGACAACTCCAGCTTCCTCGCCCGGTCGATCTCGGCGCGCAGGTCCGTGCCCGACCACTGCCCCACCGGCGGTCTTCCCGACGCTGCCGGACCAACCGGAACAGCAGTCGAGGCCTCCGCCAGCCCGGCCGGGCTCCCGTGTCCGCCGGCCGGCACCGGGGCACCGGGCCCGGTCACCGGCCTAGCCGATCCGTCCGTACCGAACACCGTCCACTGCGGTGTGCGCCCGCCCTGGCCCGGCGTCAACGCGACAACATCACGCCCCACCCCCTGCGCCAGGGCCAAACCCTGGCCAGGCGAGACCACCACACCCGCGCTCGGATTGCCCTGCGCGACCAGCAGCACAGGCCCGCCCGTAGAACCCGTCACACCGCCCCGCACGAACTCCGCCAACCCGCCACCAGCAACCACATTCGCGGGCACCGACACCCGCACCGCGTCCACCGGCAACCCCACGGGCAGCACCGCCGCCGGATCCCGATGCAGTGGCGGGGCCGGCTGCGACCCGTCCGCCGGCACCATCGTCGAATCCGGCGACACCGCAGTGCCGTCCTGGCGATGCGAATCCCCATGCGCCGCAACCGAGCCCACATGCGAATCCCCATGCGCCGCAACCGGGTCCGCACCGGAATGCCCATCGTGGCCGGTCCAGCCATCCGGCGAGGACTCGTGCCCCGCGGGCACCACACCACTGCCGGAGTCCACGACAGACCCGGACCTGCCAGTCTCCGGCAGCGCGGCATCCACAGGCGCACCAGAAGCATGCGGGGTCACCGCCGGTGAATCCGGTGTCTGCGAGGTAGGCACCTCCAGCGGCCGGTTCCCGGGCACATCCACACCATGCACTCCGGGCACCTGATCGCCACCGGCAACCGGACGGTACGCCGGTGGTGGTGTATCCGACCGGTCCTGCCCGGAACCCACCACGTCATCAGGGGAATACGCCGGCGGCGGCGTCGCCGACCGGTCCTGCCCGGAACCCACTACCCCGTCGGAGTGTGCCGACAGCGGTGTGCCTGGCCGTTCCTGCCTAGAACCGGGCACCTCTGGAACACCACGAGCCGGCTTCCCGCCCGGCACGCCGCTATCAGCACCCTTCTTACCGTCCTTGACGTCCTTGCTGTCCTTGCTGTCCTTGCTGTCCTTGCTGTCCTTGCCGTCCACGGCAGCGGACCCCGCGGGGTCTTTGCCGGAGGGCACCGATACCGCAGCCGAATCCACCGGCCCGACCGGGAAAACAGAGTCCGCATCGGGCAGCTTCGAGACATCGGGCAGCTTCGAAGCATCGGACGGCTTCGAGGTATTGGAGGAATCGAACGTGTTGTCCTTGCCCGGGGAGCCAGGGGTATTCCCTGTCTGCGACCCAGGCCCTGCCCCCGGCAGTGGGGTTTTCTCCCCGTCGAACCCGCCGCCGTCGGTGGTGGTGTCCGGACGTCGGCTGGTGTCGGCCAGGTACGGGCTTGGGCCTTGCGGGTGCAGCTTGCCCCGCCATGCCAAGCCTGCCAGATTGCCCACACCGCTGAACACCGACTCGGACACGCCCGCCGTCACCGAGAACGGGTTCCAGGTCACTTCCTGGCCCGTGGCCGCCTGATACCCGACCTCGCCGAACAACTCGCCCAGGCCCTCGGACAACGCCTCCCCGATCCCGCTGCCGAACCGCGCCGACCACATGCCCCGCACCGACATCCCCGCGTAATCATCCAGGTGCTCCCCCACCGCATCCGCGAAGCGCGCCATCGCCGACACCGGATACTTCTCCGCGTGCTCGTCCACCGCCCGCTTCGCCGCCGCCTCCAGAATCTTCTCGTCCACCTCATCGCCGAGCCCCCGCACCAGCACCTTCGTCAACGCGTTGCCGACCAGTCCGCCTACCGCCGACAACGGCAGCGACACCAACGCCGAGAACGCCCCCATCCCCGCCGCCTGCTCACTGAGCTTCCCGTCCCACTTCTGGGCCGATTTCTCACCCAGCATCTGCCCCTGGGCCTGAAGGTCCGGCACCACGTTGAACGCCACACCACCGGCCGCCGCCATCGCCAACCGCATGAACAACTGGCCCCACCACCGCGACAACAAAAACCGCATCACCGCAAACCGTGCGGCCAGCCACGCCATCGACGCGCCACCAGTCGCCGGCGCCCAATACACCGCCCACGCCATCTCGAACGCCAGCAACTCCAGACCATAAATCGTCACCAGCTTCAAATACCGCACCTGCCGCGCCAGATCCCGCACGAACACCGCTAACTCCCGCAACGCCCCCTCACCCGAGGCCAGCAGCCCATCGAAGCTATCCAGCCCGTCGGCGAACCGGTCCGCCGCCTTTCCCGAAAATTCCGTCCGCACCTTCGCCACCAACTCCGCCACGAACCCGCCCATCTCCCCCACCCCCGCCGCACCGGAGTCCAACGCATCCGCCACCGCGAACAACAGACCCTCATCCGCATCCGTCATATCCTCACCGGTCAACACCTGGAAAAGCCGCCGCACCCCCTCCGACACCATGATCGACGAAAACATCACAACCACCCCAGCTCAACGCCGCCACAACACATCGCGGCAACGATGTATGCGGGAATCAGCCCTTCCGCCCCGCTGTGAACCAGCCCTTGGATCCACCGGCGCTGTGACGTGCAAAAACCCGAGAGCCGGGCGACCTCAGCCGCCCGGCTCCCGAACCACAACACGTCTCTCACGACGAGAACACGGCTCCTCCAAGTAGCAAGGTTCACCACCCCGCTCGAGGTCATGAAGGCATCGCTTTCGACGGATACGCTCGCGAGCGAAAAGGTGAACTGCAACACGTATCCGTACTCACGAGCCAAAGCGCATGACACGGAACTCGAACGGTGCGGTTTCGATGAGCGGCTGAGCACGCCCATCCATCGGGTCAAACAGCCGAACACCATCGGTATCGTTCACAGCCACCAACAAGTGTCCGACACTCTCCCGGCCCCGGGTATCCCTCCTCCGCAACCACACCAGCACCTGGGTCTGCGCGGGAAAAGAAGCGATCTCCTCCAAAACCCCGTACCAATGCTCATGAACACTAACACCGACCACAGGGCCGAGCTGGGCCACCATCGGATCAAACCACGCAGCCTGCGCGGGCTCCGGCGGCGGCATCAACCCCGGCTTTCCGGCATTCCAGTCATCCAGCCACGCCCACGGATCACGGTTTGGCAAACCGAACGGCTCTTCACCAGCCGCTTTCGGGACCACCACAGCCGCATCCAGCATCTGGTCACGCCAGTCACCACTGTCCTGGAAACTCCGGGTGGTACAAGCGAACAACCAGCCACGCTCAGTCTCATCGACCGGATCAGGAGAGACAAGCCCCACCTCCCCGTCATAGCGGTACCCCAGCCACGCTTCCGCCTTCTCAACAGCCCCAGCGAATTCGCCCGCCGCGGCCTCCGACGGCAGCAGCCCGCCGACCGACTCATCATGCGGGCGACGGAAACGCGCCACCACAAGCTCAGCCACCTCGGCGTCATTCTGCTCGGCGATAGTCCCACGTAGACCGTCGAGAAAGACCACAGCGTCATCCACGTAGTCCGCATACAGCAGGTGACCGGCCAGTTCACGCCCACCGAGCTGACGGCGCAACCACACCACGGCCCGAGTCCCCATACCCCCGTCCACAATGGCCCTGCTCACATCCGCCCACGTCGGGCAGATCAACAATTCGGCATCGGGGAAATACGCCGCCAGCATCCGATCCCACCAGCCCGGCGTCTCGCCGGCCGGATCCCACGGCAGCGCCGAGGCAGGCCGGCAATTCACCGCGGCATCGGTCGCGATCACACAGTTCCGTGCGTTGACCCGCCAGCGCCACGCCCCCGGCTCGGACCGTGACACATTGAGAGCCTCATCCAGCGGACCGGCATTAGACGCGGGAAACGGATCCGCCCCGTCCCGCGGCACGCAGATCGTCGCCGCCAACATCGGCTCATCAGACTCCACATAGCGGCAACCGAAGAACGCCACCCGCTCCGTCGAGAGGATCGCCTCCTCATCCCTCAACACCACACGATGTCCATACGTGTCGTGCAACCAGGAGCGCGCCCGCTCCGCGAGCTCGTTCATGCCGCTGCGCCCCCGTCACTCGCCAAACCATTTCCAGCGCAGTATGAGGCCCACCACCCCCAGTCCCCAAACCTCTTACCCGAACGTCAGGCACCACCTGCCCGCCCGGACCACTGTCTCCCTGGTGGTGTATGTGAGAGACGCCTGTCCATGACAGCCTTCGATGCCCGACCGGTGACCAGCTCTCGCACAACGCGAAGTACCTGGTGTATGACCAGCACACATGGCGTGTTCCTCGACCTGGACGTCGGCACGGGCGACCACCACGCCGCGGTCTGGCCCCGACCGGAAAGTGCCTTGTGCACGGTGCCTCTGCCTACCAGCGAACCCAAGTTGCGGGCATTTGTTCGGGATGCAGAGCCTGCCCACCAATCTCCACAACCAAAATTTTCCCGTTCGGCACCCAAGCCGCGCTCAACGCGTCGATCAATCCCGTTCACTGCGCTGGCTGCACGGCGCGTTGGCGGTTGCGCTGCGTCAGGCCTTGCACGTCGGTGACCGCCGACCGGGCAGCACCGCCAGTTCGTACTGCTGCACTCCGCACCTCGCACCTCGTCGAGAAAAACGGTTTCTAGCCGCCATCTAACGCCGCCCACCCGGCCGCGGCCAAGCCCCCGGGGGGAGAATCGCCGGTGGCGCGACGCCCGGACAGCGGCTACCAATAGGCGGTTCGCTCCATCCACCCATCGCGATCCGCTACCGGGCGGGGAGGGCTTGGAGAACTGTTTCGGTCGTTCGCTTCGCGCCGTCGCAGCTGGTGCCGACTGAGAAACGGTTCGAACCGTCCTGGGTTGTGGTGCGGGCGGAAACCTGCCACACGAGCCGAAATTGGCACAATCATTGTTCGGGATCGGAATCACCGGGCGATCGGAGATCGGGAAATTTTCCGTCAGTCCTGGTTCTTACCGTTGTTCGGCCGCTGGTTCTGCCATTGCTTCCGCTGCTGTTCCCACTGCTTATGCAGCTTTTCCAAATCCTTCTGGTGCTTGCCCGGGTCGCCCTCGTCCTGCACGTCAGGCGGGGGATCGGGGGTGACCGTCACGATCACCGGCGGCGGGGGCTCGGGCAGCGGGATGGTGCGCACGTCCTCGGCGACGCGGTCTGCCGCGGTGAGGATCACCCGGGCGTTGTCCGGCGCGAGCCTGCCCTGCGCCTGCGCGGTGGCGATCTGCCGGTTCAGCTCGGCGAGAGCGGCCTCGGCGGCGGAGCGATCGTTGCCCAGCGCGGCGGCTTTCACCGCCTCCACCTGCGCGCTGAGCTGCTGGCGCACCTGCGGATCGGCCGATTCGGGCGCGCTGCCGCAACCGGCGAGCAACAGCGCGAAAGCAGGCAGCAGTGCGAAAGCGGGCAGCAGCGCGAAAGCGGGCAGCAGAACGCGTTTCATCCTTGGACCAGCCTTTCCAAGTTGGCGAGATCCTTTGGCAAGCGCGCCACGCCCGCTGGGCCCGACGCCGGTGGCAGCGTCGGCGCGACAGGCGCTTCGGGCAACGAGAAATACGTGATCAGCGCGATCAGCAGCACCAGCAGCGCACCTCCGGCGAGCAGCAGCGGCCGCCGGTTCGGCCGCTCGGTGCGTGGTTCGGCGCGCAGTTCTTCCACCGGGAGGTGCTGCGTCATCGGCCGGTTCTCCGGCTGGGGCGGACGCTGCGGCTCGGTTGGCGGCGCGGCCGAGATCCGCGGGATCACCTCGGTGGCCCTGCCGCCGAGCAGCTCCGCGCTCTGCGCGGCGGTGGGCCGCCGATCCGGGGCGGCGGCGGTCATCGCCAGCAGCGCCCGGTGCAGGTGCGCCGGGATGCCCATCGGCACTTCCGGCGCGCGCACCAGCCTCGCCACGGCGCTTTCCGCGCCCGCACCGGGGTACTCGACCTTGCCCGTGATGCATTCGAGCAGCACCAGGCCGAGCGCGTAAACGTCCACCGGGTGGCCGACGTCACCGCCGCTGACCTGCTCCGGCGCCATGTAGGTGGCGGTGCCGACGATGATCCCGGAACTGGTCATCCGCGCTACCGCGTCGGCGAGCCGGGAGATGCCGAAATCGGTCAGGAAGACGTTGCCGTCGCCTGCGATCAGCACGTTCGACGGCTTCACGTCCCGGTGCACGATCCCGTTGTCGTGCACGTGCGCCAGCACGGAGGCCAGCTGGCCGCCGAGGTCGGCGACCTGCTCCGGCGGCAGCGGTCCCTCGGCGATCACCTCGGACAACGTCGGGCCCTCGACGAGCTCCATGATCAGGTAGAGCTCGTCCTCGCTGGCGCTGAAGTCGTGCACCGTGACCAGGCCGGGGTGGCTTAGCCCGGCCAGGATCCGGGCCTCCTCGGCGAACCGCTCCCGCCCGGCGGCATCCGTTCCGGAGCGGAAGCACTTGGCTGCGACCACGCGCTGCAACCGGGTGTCCATCGCCCGGTACACATCTGCCATGCCGCCGCTACCCAAGCGAGCGCCCAACCGGTAGCGCTCACCCAGCAGAGGCACGTCGTCCATCAGTCCTCCGAACCGTCAGCTGAGAGAACGACCCTAGACGACCGCCAGCCGCCCGGGTCGTCCCGGGCGAGCGAGCAAGCCGGTGAACAGCGACGACCAACTGTTCCCGATCGCAAATAATCTTCTCGGGCGCGTAAGCCGCGGAAAACGCCCGGTCACGGTGGGGTGACCACTGGCCCACCCCCGACAGGAATCAACATCACCCGGTGTCACGACGAAAAAATCTGACGAGCAGGGCGTTTGACCGCCAGGGGGACCGGAAAGCCCAGACACGGGCCCGAAAACGCTTGCCCGGCAAGCGTTACCCCGGGGAATCGGGCCCCTGCACGACGAGAAACCACGACACACGAGGAGATGACATGGCAGTCTTCACTGGGCTCGCACCGGCTTGGGGCGGTATTGGCGGTTTCAGCGGCCGTTGTTTCAGCAGGCGCTTCTGCAGTCGCAGATTCTTCAGCTTCAACAACGGATGTTTCTGGTAACCAGATCGTCCGGCGGCGGCATCGCAAAGTGCCGCCGCCGGATGCCCTTCAACCATGACGAACACTAACTTCTTCTCCAGAATCCGGTACCTGTTCGGGGTGAACACCAGCAGCCCCGGAGAAACACCAGAAGCGGCGCCGCCGGTCAGCGTCCGTGAGATCTTCCGCCGCTTCTGGCCGTACCTGCGCCCCTACCGGGGGTGGCTGTGCGTGGTGATGGCGCTGATCCTGATCGCGCCCGTCCTGGACGCCGCCACCATCTGGTTCTTCAAGATCCTCGTCGACAAGGTCCTGATACCGCGCGACTTCAGCCCCTTCTTCGGGCTCGCGGCGGCCTACGTGGTCGTCACGCTGCTGTCCGGGCTGGTCTCGTTCGGCGACCGGTACTTGTCCACCTGGTTGGCCGAGCGGTTCCTGCTCGAACTGCGCACCGAACTGTTCCGGCACCTCCACGAACTTTCCGTCGAATTCCTGGAACGGCGCAAGATCGGCGACACCCTGTCCCGGATCACCGGCGACATCGCCGCGATCGAGAACCTGGTGCTGTCCGGGCTGACCCAGACGATCTCCTACGCGTTCAAGATCGTCCTGTTCACAGGCGCGCTGTTCGTGCTGAGCTGGCAACTGGCCATCGCGTCCCTGGTGACGATTCCCGCTTTCTGGCTGACCGCGAGGTTCTTCTCGCACCGGATCAAAGCCGCCTCGCGCGAGAAGCGGCAGCGCACCGGATCGATCAGTTCAGTCGCGGAAGAGAGCCTGAGCAACGCCGCGCTGGTCAAGGCGTACGGGCGGGAAAATTCCGAAACCGACCGCCTGCACCGCGAAAACCTCGGCAGCTTCGCCGCCGAGCTGGTCGCCACCAGGCTCAAAGCGCTGTTCTCGCCGATGATCCAGCTCCTGGAGCTGGCCGGGGTGCTGATCATCGTGGGCCTGGGCACCTGGCAGCTGACCCAGAACTCCATCTCGCTGGGCGGTCTGCTGGTGTTCCTCGGCTTCCTCAGCCAGCTCTACTCGCCGGTGCGCGGATTCGGCCAGCTCAGCAACACCGTATTCGCGGCCGCGGCGAGCGCCGAACGCGTCATCGAGCTGCTCGACCAGCAGCCGACCGTTCACGACCCCGTCCGCCCGCGGCGGCTGAACCGCGCGCGCGGCGTGGTCACCTTCGACGAAGTCTGCTTCCGGTACCCGCACGCGGAGCGCGATGTGCTGCACGGCATCAGCTTCACCGCGGCGCCCGGGCAGACGATCGCCCTCGTCGGTGCCAGCGGATCGGGCAAGTCCACCACCGGGAAGCTGCTGCTGCGGTTCTACGACCCGGACTCCGGCGCGATCACCCTCGACGGCGCGGATCTGCGCTCGATGCAGCAGAAATCGGTGCGCCACAACGTTTCGGTGGTGCTCCAAGACGTCCTCGCGCTCGACATGAGCATCCGGGAGAACATCATCTGGGGGAAGCCGGACGCCACCGACGACGAGGTCGTGCGCGCAGCCCGCGCCGCCGACGCGCACGAGTTCATCACCGGGTTGCCCGAGGGCTACGAGACCCGCGTCGGCCCGCACGGGCGGCTGCTCTCCGGCGGGCAGCGGCAGCGGATCGCGATAGCCCGCGCGATGATCCGCGACGCCCCGATCCTGCTGCTCGACGAACCGACGGTCGGGCTCGACGCGGCCGCGACCGCACGCGTGCTCGCGCCACTGCGCCGCCTGATGGCGGGCCGAACCACGATCGTCGTGTCCCACAACCTGATCACCGTTCGGGACGCCGACCAGATCCTGCTGCTCGACCACGGCCGGATCGCCGAAGCCGGCACGCACCCCGAGCTGATGGGCCGCGGGGGCCGGTACGCCGAGCTCTACCGGCTGCACGAACGCGACCACACCGCTTTAGTCGCCGAACGGGAGACGGCTTGACCTCCGCCCCGCGGCCGAAGCGGGGCATCCACCGATGGGAGTTTCGATGACAGCGATCAGCACCGCCCTCGAGCCGACGGAATCCGCGCCGCAACCGCACCCGCCGGGCTACGAGATCACTCCCGGTTACCGGGTCATCCAGCACATGCGCCGGGGACGGGAACTCGACACCTACGACGCCTGGAGCGAACAGCGGTACTGCCGGTGCTTCGTCAAGTCCGTGCGCCCAGACCTGGCGCACCATGAGGGCGTTCGGGAGAGGTTGGAGCTCGAAGGTCGCCTGCTGCTGTCATTCACCCACCCGCACATCGTCCGGGCGTACGACCTCGTCGCCGGGGAGCACGGTCCGGTAGTGGTGCTGGAAACCCTCCCCGGGGCGACGCTTTCGCACCTCGTCGAAACGCGGACCCGTCGGCTCACCGCCGCCGAACTCGCCCACCTGGGCCAGCACCTGTGCTCGGCGATGGCGTACATGCACGACCACGGCTACCTGCACCTCGACCTGAACCCGGGAAACATCATCGCCGACATGGGCAGGGCGCGCGTAATCGACCTCAACTTCGCCCGCAAACCCGGCCCCAGCCGCGGCGGCGCGGGAACGCCCTGCGCCATGGCGCCCGAGCAGATCCGCGGCGGGATGCTGGGCCGGGAGACCGATGTTTGGGGAATCGGCCTGGTCCTGTACGGGGCGGCGACCGGAATCCAGCCGTTCGACGTCGGGACTTCCGGCGAACCGACGAACTTCGAGTCGGTGTCGGCGTTGCGGGCACGGTGCCCGCAGCTGACCATTCCGGCACCCCCGATCCGAACCCAGCGGCGGCTGCCCAAGGCGATGTCGACCGCGATCGACGCGTGCCTGCGCCAGGATCCGCGGCAACGCCCGACGGTCGCCGAACTCGCCGAAGCGCTGTCCTCAGTTGCCGATCCCGTGCCGACGCCCGGGGCGGAGTCGTAGCGTCAGGTGAACACCGAAGACCACGGGACGGCTACCCCGGCTATTACTACTCCCCGTGGCTCACCGAAGGTTCACGTAGACGGTTTCGACCAGATCTGGGGCGTTGATCAGGCGGAACTCCAGGCTCGAGTTGTCCCCGAACTGGATCGCGAAGAACTCCACGGGGTCGAGTCCCCTGCCACGCTCGGCCGAGGTGAACCGGCCGACGTGCCCGATCGGGATTTCCCACCAAGTTTCGATCGGACCGGCAGGTGCGGGCGGCTGCGGCTGGCCGCTGTCCTTCGACGCCTTGGCCTTGCCGAACAAACCACCCAGCATCCCGGCGGATTCCTCCGCCGATTTCTGCTGCTCCGCGGCCTTCTGGAGGGCCTCGGCGCGCGCATCCGCCTCCACGACCACCGCCAGCCGGCGGTTGGTGCAAGCCAGCCAGGAGAAGTGCTTCCCTCGGCTCAGCGCGTCGCCGCATTGCGCGGCTGCCCGCGCCGGGCTGTCGGTGTGGAACCAGCCCCACACCGCCGGGTCATGCACCCATTCGTCCGCCAGGAACTCACCCGCCGAAAGGCGGGCGTTCACCAGCGGCCACGGCGGCTGCACACCGTCGTCCTGCTGCGGGAGGTAAGGAACCTGCCGGGTGTTGCCGAGCGTCGCGCCGAACCAACCGGGCTTGTGCTCACCACCCACGAGGAAGATGAGCTGCTCGCCGGGAGCGCACCAGCCTTCGTTGAGCAGGCGCAGAACTTTGGACCGATCCCTCATCGCTCGCCTTCGTCAGATCTGTCCGTGGGACATTGCCACCAGCCGCTGAACGGGTTTTTCCTTCGGCGAAGGGCTGAGCTCGATCCCCGAGCCGTCGGTGAACTGAACGCGCAGGTACCAGGGCTTTCCGGTTTGGTAGCCGCGGCCGAGTTTGCGCTGGTGCGCACCGATATCGGCGATCGCGGGCCGTTGGATCTCCAGGTGGGCGCGCGCCTGCGGCACCGGGACGGCAACCCCCGGCTCGTACTCGGGTTTCGACGCGACGATGTCCCGGACATCCCGTGCGAACTTCAGCGCGCCCTTCCCGAACTTCAGCGCACCGCCCAGGAGCCCCGCCGACTCCTCGGCTTGCCCCGCTGCCGGTTCGGCGACGTCCTGGAAGGTCAGCAAGCCCAACCGATGCGAGGTCAACACCCAGTAGGCGCTGTCCTCCCCGGTGGGGATGCGCGAGAGCTCCGTGACCGCAATGCAGTTCGGCCCCGGACCGAACAGCACGCTCGGCGGCGAATCCTTCAGGTCGGAATCGGTGTCCCCACCGGTGACCGCATCGAAAACACCGCCGATGACACCTCCGAGCGCATCGCCAGCGCCGAGGGCGGCGCGTGCGCCCCACCCCTTCTTCGGCTTCCCCAATTCGTCGAGCCCTTCGACGTCGAACAGGTAGTTGCGGTGCGACCGGATGCACCAGAGGATGGGCTCTCCCGGCCGGCACCACTGCTGGCGAGCCGCCAGAACTTCGATCACGAGAAGCCCTTCTCCTGAGCCGACTTCCGCTCTTGTTCGCTCATCTTCCCGGTGACTTGATCTTCCCCTGCACCATACGCGAATTCGGCGCCCTGCTCGATCGCCGCGTCCGTGGCCGTCGAGACACCTTCCTTGAAGATCGCGCCGGTCAACCGCGTCGAACCACCGAGCGTACTGGTCAAGAAGCGCTGGGAAAGGTTGCCCGCCAACGCCTCGGAACCGGTGACACCCTGCATGAAGCGGTTACCGGTCGTCGTGGCCAGCGTGCTCCCGTCGGCCCTCGTGAGCGTGTTGAACAGCGCGTTCGAGTCCAACTTGCGCGCCACGAACTGGGAGACCTTCCCGCCGTTGCGCAGTTCGTTCATCTTGTCGATGACCTTGCGGAGCTTGCCGACCTCGCGCAGCTTCTGCAGCAACGTCTCCAGCTTCTGGAAGAGCTGGTAGAGCTTGCCCTGGATCTGGGCGATCCGGCCGCCGATGCGGGCTCCCTGTCCGGCGACCTGAGCGGCCGTCCCGGCGCTGGCCGCGCCGACCGAAGCCCCAGCCGTGATCCAGGAAGCCGCCAGGGCCGCCAACCACTGCACGATCAGGCCGATGATCAGCTCGGTGACGACCGAGATGAAGAATTCGACGAACATGTCGAAGATGTCCGCGATCATGTCCAGCGTGCCTTTTAGGTCGCGGACATCCTCGGCCAGGGCCTTGGCACCGTCGCCGAATTCCGTCATCTGCTTCCGGAACGCGTCGCCGTCCTTGCCGACCCAGGTTTCGGCCGTGCCCTGCGCCCGCTGCGGCTCCTGCTCGGCGACCTGGTCGAGCCACTTCGCGACGTTCTCCCAGCCCTCGCCGGTGGCTCGCATCTGCTCGGGGTCGCCGATCGCGAACTCCGCGAGCTCGATCAGCGGGCTGAGCACGATCGACACCAGGAAGCCGAGACCGTTGTCCATCAACGCCTGGCCGGGACTGGTCAGCAATTGCAGCTGCTCGGCCCGCATCGACACCATGGCCACGCCCCACTCGGGCGGGGACGAGGCGTCCGCCAAGTCCTGGGAGGCACCCACGAGCGAGGAGCCGCGGCCGGCGGCCTGCTCGAACCAGTTCTTCGAGTTTCCGTCGCCGTTGTTCAGGCTCTGAAAGTCACCCGGTCCCTGCGGCGCGCTCATCCGCCCAGCCCCTCTCCGGCCTTCTTCAGCATCTCGGAGATCTGCTGTTCGGTGTCGGCGTAGTCCTTGACCGTCTCGTCGAGTGCTTCCTTCATGTGCTGCAAGAATTCCTGCGCCTTGGTCGCCAGTTCCTGGCAGGAGTCCAAGCTCTCGAAGTACTTGCTGCTCAATCCCACGGCGTCGCCGATGGGGCCGAAGCACTGGTCGTCGACCTTGGCCTGGTGGAGCAAGTCGGCCAGTTGGCCGAACTTGTCTGCCAGGCTCTCGCAACCCTGGCCGTGGCCGGTTAGCGTTCCCGGCGTCATCTTCAAGTCAGTCAAAGCAGCACCCCTCAGCGAAGGAACGAGCCCGCAGAGAAGTCGTCGTCACCGTAGTCGGTGCTTCGCTGCGGTGGCCGTTTGGACGGCGCCTGACCCGCATTCGGTTCCCGCTGCGGGGAAGGTGTTGCAGCAGGTTCGGCCTGGTTGGGCGTTTCGTCCCCGGTTGTCGGTTTGATCGTCATGCCCTCGACGTTGAACGCTTCCTGGAACTTGTCGAACTGGTCGCCCAGGATCGGCGCCACCGTGTTGTTGAGCTGCTCGGCCGCGGACGCCGTCGCCTGCCGGATGGTCGCCATGATCTGCTGTTGCAGATCGTTCGCCGACTGGCGCACCGCGTTCGGTGCCAGGCGCAGGTCCAGCACCGCCCCGGACGGCGCGACGGTCACGGTCACCGAGCGGTCCGGGCTGCTGGCCGTGCCCTGCATGCCCTGCATCGCGGACTGCAGTTCCGACGCCTTCTGCGCCTGCTCCTCGAACTTGCGCATCATCTCCTGGATACGCTCAGACGCGCTGCTCACCGTCTGTCCCCTTAGCTTCCGATCCGTTATATCGAGACTATCCGACCACCGATCGCGCATTGGGCCGTTCCGCAATCCGTTCCCTTGAGCAAACCTGCTAAACGCGGGAGTGCATCCTGTTGCTGAAACGAACACGACGCGCTATTTGCACCGAGGACCACACGATCACGAGGCTGGACGCGGTTATGAGGGCGTACAGCACGTTGCGGCCGGTCTTGTCGTAGCGCTCCGGCAGGAGCACCGTGGTGCGCCCGGTGCAGCGGAGCACGGCAGGGCCGGAGAACCACGCGGGTTGCGGCCCGGGCAGCCGCGAGCTGCGCAGGCTGTTGGCCGGGCGGCCGGGAATGAACTCACGTGCCTCACCGGCCTGCGGGATCACCTGGCACTTCACGTACTCATCCCGTTGCGCGGCCAGACCGAACGGCTGCCCCTGGTTCAGCTCCACGTGTGCGACCGGATCGGCCGTGGCCTCGCCCGAGCCGAAGGTCCGGGACCAGATGGTGACCTCGGCGGAAACCAGGAAATAGCCACCCGTGACCAGCCAGAGCAGCAGGGCAACGATGATCCAGCGCAGCACGCGCGGCGCTTTCTTCTGTGCGAGGGCGCCGTTGGTTGCGGGATGCACGCGAACTTCGTACCAGTTCCCCGTCGGCACAAAGCAAGGGGCATCCTCAGCGAGCTCGGCCGAGGATGCCCCTAGCAAGGAAAATCAGTCTCGGAGGAGGTCGCTCACCTCGTCGCGGACCTTGTGGGCCGCCGCGCGGAGACCGTCGACCGTCGGGCCGTGCCGGAGGACGTCGCGGGCCGTCGCCGGTAGGACGTTCGGCAGCGCCGCGCCGAAAACCGCGCGCAGGCTGTGCACCGTCGCACCCTGCGCACCCAGGCCGGGTGCCAGGATCGGGCCGTTGAGTCGGGAGAAGTCCAGCTCCTCGGCGCCGATGGTGGCTCCTGCCACCACTCCGACGTGCCCCATCGGCTCCGCGCCCGCATTGGTCTCGGCCGCCGAGTCCACGATGTACTGGGCGACCGAGTCGCCGCTGCCGTGGATCGACCGCTGGAGGCCCGCACCCTCCGGGTTGGAGGTGCGAGCTAGCACGAACACCCCGCGGCCCGTCTGCTCGGCGATGCCGATCGCCGCGGCGAGCGAACCGTAACCGAGGTACGGCGACACCGTGATCGCATCCGCCGCCAGCGGCGCGTGTTCGTCCAGGTAGGCCATCGCGTACGCCGTCATCGTGGAGCCGATGTCGCCGCGCTTGATGTCCAGCAGCACCAGCGCACCGGCCTGCCGCGCCTCCCGGATCGTCCTCTCCAGGACGGCGATCCCGGCCGAGCCGTACACCTCGAAGAACGCCGACTGCGGCTTGAGCACCGCGACCTCGCCGGCCAGCGCCTCCACCACGGTCATCGCGAACCGCTCCAGCGACTGCGGGGTCTCGTCGAGATCCCACGCGTGCAGCAGCGACGGGTGCGGGTCGATGCCGACGCACAGCGCACCGCGCGCCCGCATCGACTCCGCCAGCCGCTGACCGAAGCCTGCCCGCAACGGATCAGTCATCGCTGCTCGCCGCCCTGCCGAAGGGCCGCCTGCAACTCCTGCAGGGGCCGGACCCCGATGTTGCCGTGGATGGCGGCCTCGATGCCCTGCACGGCCGCCGCCGCGCCCTGCACCGTGGTGATGCACGGGATGTCGCGGGACACCGCGGCGGTGCGGATCTCGTAGCCGTCCACGCGCGGACCTGGGTTGCCGTACGGGGTGTTGATCACCATGTCGACCTCGCCGGCCTTGATCAGGTCGACGATGTCGCGCTCCTCGCCGTTGCTCTCGATGTGCTTGCGCACCACCGTGGACGGAATCCCGTTGCGGCGCAGCACCTCCGCGGTGCCGCTGGTGGCCAGGATCTCGAAGCCCAGGTCCGCCAGCCGCTTGACCGGGAACACCAGGGACCGCTTGTCCTTGTTGGCCACCGACACGAACACCCGGCCGCCGGTCGGCAGCGAACCGTAAGCGCCGGCCTGCGACTTGGCGAAGGCCTGCCCGAAGGA
The DNA here is from genome assembly GCF_053599315.1 of Saccharopolyspora sp. NPDC000995. Lineage (NCBI taxonomy): Bacteria > Bacillati > Actinomycetota > Actinomycetes > Pseudonocardiales > Pseudonocardiaceae > Saccharopolyspora > Saccharopolyspora sp. NPDC000995. Next base: position 85,295 of record NZ_JBSFLZ010000011.1, on the reverse strand, counting down.
GGTGTCGATGCCCATCACCTCGCCCGTGGACTTCATCTCCGGCCCGAGCAGCGAGTCCACGCCGACGCCCTCCCGGGTGCGGAACCGGTGGAACGGCAGCACGGCTTCCTTCACCGCCACCGGCGCGTCGATCGGCAGCTCCGCGCCGTCGCCTTCCGGCGGCAGCAGGCCCTCCGCGCGCAGGTCCGCGATCTTGGCGCCGAGCATGACCCGGGCCGCCGCCTTGGCCAGCGCAACGGCGGTCGCCTTGGACACGAACGGCACGGTCCGCGAGGCGCGCGGGTTGGCCTCCAGCACGTACAACACGTCGTCCTTGAGCGCGTACTGCACGTTGAGCAGGCCATGCACGCCGATGCCGCGAGCGATGGCCTCAGTGGACCGTCGCACCTGCTCGATGTCCTGACGCCCCAACGTGATCGGAGGCAGCGCGCACGCCGAGTCGCCGGAGTGGATACCGGCCTCCTCGATGTGCTCCATCACGCCACCGAGGTAGATGTCGGTGCCGTCGCAGAGCGCGTCCACGTCGATCTCGATCGCGTCGTCGAGGAAGTTGTCCACCAGCACCGGGTGTTCCGGGGTGACCTCGGTGGCGCGGGCGATGTAGTTCTCCAGCGACGCCTCGTCGTAGACGATCTCCATGCCGCGGCCGCCGAGCACGTAGGACGGCCGCACCAGCACCGGGTAACCGATCTCGTCGGCGATCCGCTTGGCGCCCTCGAACGACGTCGCGGTGCCGTAGCGCGGGGCGGGCAGGCCCGCCCCGGCCAGCACGTCGCCGAACGCGCCGCGGTCCTCGGCGAGGTGGATGGCCTCCGGCGGCGTGCCCACGATCGGGACCCCGGCCTCGGCCAGCCGCTTCGCCAGGCCCAGCGGGGTCTGCCCGCCGAGCTGCACGATCACGCCCGCCACGGTGCCGGACTGCTGCTCGGAGTGCACGACCTCCAGGACGTCCTCGAAGGTCAGCGGCTCGAAGTAAAGCCGGTCCGCGGTGTCGTAGTCGGTGGAGACCGTCTCCGGGTTGCAGTTGACCATCACGGTCTCGTACCCGCGCCCGGAATTATCGGGGGCGCTGCGCAGCGCCGTCGCGGCGTGCACGCAGGAGTAGTCGAACTCGATGCCCTGGCCGATGCGGTTGGGCCCCGAACCGAGAATGATCACCTTCGGCCGCTCGCGCTGCTCGGCGACCTCCGACTCGGCCGCCGGGTCGGACTCGTAGGCCGAGTAGTGGTACGGCGTCCGGGCCGCGAACTCCGCCGCGCAGGTGTCCACCGTCTTGTACACCGGCCGCACGCCCAGCCGGTGCCGCAGCGCGCGAACCCCGTCCTCACCGGCCAGCTCCGGCCGCAGCGCGGCGATCTGCCGGTCCGAGAGCCCGGCCCGCTTCGCGCGCCGCAGCAGCACCGCGTCCAGCACCGGCGCCTCGACCAGCTCGCCGCGCAGCTCCACCCACGCCGCGATCTGGTCGACGAACCACGGGTCGATGCCCGACGCCTCGTGCACCTGCTCAACCGTGGCACCCAACCGGAGCGCGCGCTCCACCGTGTAGAGCCGCCCGTCGTGCGGGATCCGCAGCTCGTCCAGAGTGGACTCAACGGTGACACCGTCAGGGTCTTGCCCCGGAGAGTCAGGCACAGTCCAGAAACCGGCCGCCTTCGTCTCCATCGAGCGCAGCGCCTTGCCCAGCGCCTCGGAGAAGCTGCGGCCCACCGCCATCGCCTCGCCGACGCTCTTCATCGTCGTCGTCAGCTCCTGGTCGGCGCCCGGGAACTTCTCGAAGGCGAACCGCGGCACCTTCACCACGACGTAGTCCAGCGTCGGCTCGAAGCTCGCCGGGGTCTCGCCGGTGATGTCGTTGCGGATCTCGTCGAGGGTGTAGCCCACGGCCAGCTTCGCGGCGATCTTGGCGATCGGGAAGCCGGTGGCCTTCGACGCCAGCGCCGAGGACCGCGACACCCGCGGGTTCATCTCGATGACCACCATCCGGCCGGTGTCCGGGTGGAAGGCGAACTGGATGTTGCAGCCACCGGTGTCCACCCCGACCTCGCGCAACACCGCGATGCCCACGTTGCGCATGTGCTGGTACTCGCGGTCGGTCAGCGTCATCGCCGGCGCCACCGTCACCGAGTCACCGGTGTGCACGCCCATCGCGTCGATGTTCTCGATCGAGCAGATGACCACCACGTTGTCGGCGTGGTCGCGCATCAGCTCGAGCTCGTACTCCTTCCAACCGAGGACGCTCTCCTCGATCAGGACCTCGTGCACCGGCGACTCGGCCAGCCCGAAGGAGGCCATCCGCTCCAGGTCTTCCTCGGTGTGCGCCATGCCCGACCCCAGGCCGCCCATGGTGAAGCTGGGCCGGATCACCACCGGCAGGCCCCGCTCGGCGACGAACGCGCGCACGTCGTCCATCGACTTGCACACAGCCGACTCCGGCACCTCGCCGCCGACGGCGCGCACGATGTCCTTGAACCGCTGTCGGTCCTCACCGCGCTGGATCGCCTCGAAGTCGGCGCCGATCAGCTCCACGCCGTAGCGCTCCAGCACCCCGCGCTCGTGCAGCGCGACCGCCGTGTTCAGCGCGGTCTGCCCGCCAAGCGTGGCCAGGATCGCGTCCGGCCGCTCGGCGTCGATCACCTTCTCCACGAACTCCGGGGTGATCGGCTCGATGTAGGTGGCATCGGCGAACTCCGGGTCCGTCATGATCGTCGCCGGGTTGGAGTTCACCAGCGAGACGCGGATGCCCTCCTCCCGCAGCACCCGGCACGCCTGCGTGCCGGAGTAGTCGAACTCGCACGCCTGGCCGATCACGATCGGCCCGGAACCGATGACGAGTACGTGCTTGAGATCGGTCCTCTTCGGCATCAGCGCAGTACCGCCTCTCCGCGATTCACAGTGGTGGTTACGTCCGGCTCGATTTCGCGTTTCGCGGCTTCCTGTGGCTGAGCTGCGTCACGTTCCCCTGAGGTGCGGTTGAGTAGGACTCGATTTGACATAGCGCTCTTCATGACAGTTCCGCCTCCGTCATCAGGTCGACGAACTTGTCGAACAGCGGCGCGGCGTCGTGCGGACCCGCCGCCGCTTCGGGGTGGTACTGGACGCTGAATGCCGGGCCGTCGAGCAGCCGCAGCCCCTCGACCGCACCGTCGTTCGCGCAGTGGTGACTGACCATCGCGCGGCCGAAATCGGTGTCGAACCGCTCGCCCGGCTCGCCCTCGATGGCGAAGCCGTGGTTCTGCGCGGTGATCGCGACCTGGCCGGTCTCGGCGTCGATCACCGGGATGTTGATGCCCCGGTGCCCGTAGCGCAGCTTGTAAGTGCCGCGACCGAGCGCGCGACCCAGGATCTGGTTGCCGAAGCAGATGCCGAACAGCGGCAGCTTGCGGTCCAGGGCCTGGCGGGTCAGCTCGACCTGCTGGTCGGTGGTGGCCGGGTCGCCCGGCCCGTTGGACAGGAACAGCCCGTCCGGCTGCACCGAAAGCACTTCGTCCAATGTGGACGACAGCGGCAGCACGTGGACCTCGATGCCGCGCTCGGCCATCATCCGCGGCGTGTTGGACTTGATGCCCAGGTCCAGCGCGGCAACGGTGAACCGCTTCTCGCCGACGGCCGGGACGATGTAGGGCTCGTTGGTCGTGACGTCACCAGCCAGCGAGGCGCCGACCATCTCGGCGCTGGCCTTGACCTCGGCCACCATCTCGTCGTCGGAACCCAGTTCCGGGCCGGAGAAGATGCCGCCGCGCATCGCGCCCAGCTCTCGGACGTGCCGGGTCAGGGTGCGGGTGTCGATCCCGGCGATGCCGACGATCCCCTGCCGCTGCAGCTCCGCGACCAGCGACCGGCGGGAGCGCCAGTTCGACGGGATGCGGGCGGGGTCGCGCACGGCGTAACCGGCGACCCAGATGCGCGAGGACTCGTCGTCCTCGTCGTTCCAGCCGGTGTTGCCGATCTGCGGCGCGGTCTGCACCACGATCTGGCGGTGGTACGAGGGGTCGGTCAGGGTCTCCTGGTATCCGGTCATGCCCGTGGTGAACACCACCTCGCCGAGGGTGCGACCCACCTTGCCGTAAGCCTCCCCGCGGAAGATCCGGCCATCCTCCAGCACAAGTGCGGCCGGGATGTACTCGGTCATTTGTCCTCCTGCCGCGATTCAAAGAATTCGCGGGTCGTCTGCCGTGGTCGTTGTGCGCAGGTGGCGAATGCGGCGGACACCGCTTGCCTGACACCGGTCGTGGTCGCGGTCATGTCGCTTCCGATCCCCGCCGCCGCTGTGCGGTTTCGTCCCGTGTCAGCTCGTCGGCGGGCGAGATCGCCCGGACGGCTTCGACCCAATCGGTCTGCGTTGTCTTGTCGTCGCCGCGGAACCCGGTGTCCAGCAGCTGCTCGCCCAGCCGCCAGGTCACCACGACCAGGCCGGCTCCGGGCACGACCTTATTGGCCAGCTTGTGGTCCAGGCGGCTGTCCACGATGGACTCCGCCGGGATCCAGAGGTCGCTGGCCCCGGTTCGTCGCAACAGCAGGCCCGAGGCGTGCAGGTGCGCGGTTGCGTTGGCGCGGTGGCCGATGTCGCCGACGGCGATGCGGTCCTGCCAGTCCGTCGCCCGGGTGGTGCCGACGTACATGCCGGTCGCGGCGGGCAGCAGCTCCTCGCCCGGTTCGGCCGGCGGTACCGGGAAGTCCGGCAGTTCGGCGGCCTGGCGGCGAGCCCGGTTGCCCCAGCCGCGCCGCATGCCGAAGAACACCAACGCGACCATCACGGCCATGCCGAGTACCCACAGGAAGCGTTCCATCAGCGCCTCACCTTGCCCTCGTGCGCGGTGACCTTGCCGCGCAGCAGCGTCGCCACCACGCGGCCGGGTAGCTGCATGCCGTCAAACGGCGAGTTCTTGCCAAGGCTGGCCAGCTCCGCGCCGCGCACCGTCCACTCGGCGTCCGGGTCGACCAGCACCAGGTTCGCGGGTTCGCCCGCGGCGACCGGTCGGCCCTGGTCGGTCAGTCCGGCGATCTCGGCGGGCCGCTCGCTCATCACCCGGGCCACGCCGCGCCAGTCCAGCAGGCCGGTGCGCACCATCGTCTGCACGACGATGCCGAGCGCGGTCTGCAGGCCGAGCATGCCGGGCTTCGCCGCGGACCACTCGCAGTCCTTGTCCTGCGCGGCGTGCGGGGCGTGGTCGGTGGCCACGCAGTCCACGGTGCCGTCGGCCAACGCCCGGCGCAGCGCCAGCACATCGGCGTCGGTGCGCAGCGGCGGGTTGACCTTGTTCACCGGGTCGTAGGTCTCCAGCCGGTCGTCGGTCAGCAGCAGGTGGTGCGGCGTGACCTCGGCCGAAACCCGGCTGTGCCCGCGCTCACCACGCTGTTCTCGCGACTTCCACCAGCGCAGGATCTCGGCGGTGCCCTCGGTGGAAACGTGGCAGATGTGCAGCGTGCCGCCGGTGTGCGCGGCGAGCAGGCAGTCGCGCGCGACGATCGCTTCCTCGGCCGGGGCGGGCCAGCCCGCCAAGCCGAGCCGGGCGGCGTTCGCGCCCTCGTGCGCCTGCGCCCCCACCGTCAGCCGCGGCTCCTCGGCGTGCTGCGCGACCACGCCGCCGAAGGACTTCGTGTACTCCAGCGCGCGGCGCATCATCAGCGGGTCGTGCACGCAGTGGCCGTCGTCGGAGAACACCCGGACCTCGGCGGCACTGCGGCGCATGGTGCCGAGCTCGGCGAGCTTCTCCCCCTTCAGCCCCACCGTCACCGCGCCCACCGGGTGCACGTCGACCAGGCCGACCTCGCGGCCGCGCCGCCACACGTGCTCGACGATCACGGCGTTGTCCGCGACCGGATCGGTGTTGGCCATCGCGAAGACCGCGGTGTAGCCGCCCAGCGCGGCGGCCATCGACCCGGTCTCGACGGTCTCGGCGTCCTCTCGGCCCGGCTCCCGCAGGTGCGTGTGCAGGTCCACGAAGCCCGGCAGCGCCACGGCGCCCCCGGCGTGCACGATCTCGTCGACATTCGCGGCGGGGTCCAACTCCAGACCAGGACCGATCTCGGCGATCACCTCGCCGTCGACCAGCACGTCCACCGGATCGCCCACGCCGTACGGGCGGACGTCCTTCAGCAGCACCCGGCTCATGGCGCCTCCCGCCTCTTCGCGTTCACAGTTCCGCCTCTCCGCGTTTCACAGTGGTGGTTGCGTCCAGCCCGGATCTCACGATGCGTGGTTCCTCGTGGCTGGTTTGCGTCACGTTCCCCTGAGGTGCGGTTGAGTGGAACCCGAGTTGACACAGCGCTGCTCATGGCTGTCCCGCCTCTCCGGCCAGCAGGTGGTACAGCACCGCCATCCGCACGTGCACGCCATTGCTGACCTGCTGGGTGATGGCGGCGCGCGGCGAATCGGCCACGGCCGGCGCGATCTCCATGCCGCGCAGCATCGGGCCGGGGTGCAGGACCACCGCGTGCTCGGGCAGCTTGCCCAGCCGCGCCTCGTTGAGGCCGTAGGCGATCGAGTACTCGCGCGCCGACGGGAAGAACCCGCCGTGCATCCGCTCCGCCTGGACCCTCAGCATCATCACCGCGTCCAGCTTCGGCAGCTCCGGGTCCAGCTCGTGACGCACCTCCGCGCCCCACTGCTGCGCCCCGGCGGGCACCAGCGTCGGCGGCGCGACCAGCACCACCTCGGCACCGAGGGTGCGCAGCAGGTGCACGTTCGATCGCGCCACCCGGCTGTGCAGCAGGTCGCCGACGATGGCGATGCGGCGACCGGACAGCTCGCCCAGCCGCTCCCGCAGCGTCGCGGCGTCCAGCAGCGCCTGGGTGGGGTGCTCGTGCATGCCGTCGCCGGCGTTGACGACCTGGGTGCCGACCTCGTCCAACCATCCTGCCAACCGGTGCGCGGCGCCCGAAGCGGGGTGCCGGATGATCACGCAGTCAGCCCCGGCGGCGGCCAGCGTAAGCGCGGTGTCGCGCAGCGACTCGCCCTTGTTCACCGAAGAACTGCTGGCCGAAACGTTGATCACGTCGGCGCTCATCCACTTCCCGGCGATCTCGAAGGACGCCCGGGTGCGCGTGGAGTTCTCGTAGAACAAGGTCACCACGGTCCGGCCGCGCAGCGTCGGCAGCTTCTTGACCTCGCGCCCCAGCAGCGTCTGCTTCATGGTGTCGGCGGTGTCGAGCACGCTCGTCGCGGTGGCGGCGGCCAGCCCCTCGGTGGAAAGCAGGTGGCGCATCAGGAGGTCACCTCCCCCGTGCCTTCCGGGACGCCCGCTCCCGGGCGGCGCAGTACCACGCAGTCCTCGCCGTCGGTCTCGGCGAGCCGCACGGCGACGTCCTCGGAGCGCGACGTCGGGATGTTCTTGCCGACGTAGTCGGCGCGGATCGGCAGCTGACGGTGGCCGCGGTCGACCAGCACGGCCAGCTGCACGGCCCGCGGTCGGCCCTGGTCGCGCAGGGCGTCGAGGGCGGCGCGCACGGTGCGGCCGGAGAACAGCACGTCGTCGACGAGCACGACCAGCGCGTTGTCGATGCCCTGCTTGGGCAGGTTGGTGGGCTCCAGCGGACGGTTCGGGCGGTGCCGCAAGTCGTCGCGGAAGAGCGTGATGTCGAGGGTGCCCGTGGGCACCGTCACGCCGCTGAATTCGCTGATCTTCGCGGCGAGCCGCCGGGCGAGTGAGGTCCCCCTGGTGGGAATGCCCAGCAGCATCACGTCGCTGTTGCCGGTATCCAGCGCGGTCTTCTCGATGATCTGGTGGGCGATCCGGGCTATCGTGCGCGCAACGTCACCGGCCGAAAGCAGCTCCCGCTGCCCGACCGGGTCCGCCGCGTCCGCCGGTTGGCGTGACGCCACGGTGCGACCTCCTTCCCCGCCTCTCTGGACGGGTCCTTAAAGGATGGTGTGTGAGCTGCCCCGCAGTGGCGGCCTCGAAAACCGCCGCCGGCTGCCGGGCTGCCTTGTACGCTATCAGCGCCGTGAGGTCAATCGACCGGGTGGTGTGGTGGCGTTCGCCGCATTGCCGAGAAAGACCAACTTGACCTGGTGACGCTGGCGAGCGAACATTACTCTCCGTATCGATCTGAGCTTTGCTCCCCAACCGCCGTTATCGGCTGACGGGGCGAACGAAACGGAGAAACGCCACATGGGCGACTACGCCAAGGCGCTGGGCAGTAAGCTCCGCGCTATCCGCCAGCAGCAGGGTCTGTCGCTGCACGGCGTCGAGCAGAAGTCTGGCGGGCGGTGGAAGGCCGTGGTCGTCGGGTCCTATGAGCGAGGCGACCGTGCGGTGACCGTGCAGAAACTGGCCGAACTGGCCGACTTCTACGGGGTTCCGGTCGCGGAACTACTTCCCGAGGGCCGGGTGCCGTCCGGCGCCGAGCCCGCCACCAAAGTTGTGATCAACCTGGAACGGCTACAGCAGCTACCTGCGGAGAAGGTGGGTCCGCTGGCCCGCTATGCGGCCACCATCCAGAGCCAGCGGGGTGACTACAACGGCAAGGTGCTGTCCATCCGCACCGAGGACCTGCGATCCCTGGCCATCATCTACGACATGACGCCAGGTGAGCTCACCGAGCAGCTCATCGACTGGGGCGTGCTTCCCCCGGAGGCCCGCCCAGCCCGGGAGGAGTGACACCACACCCGGTCTACCCGTTCGGGCGAGGCCGGGCACGGGAAGGGGCACCCACCGCGACTCAAGAGTCGCAGACGGGTGCCCCTCCGCTATGTCCGAGTGAAGGGAGCGCGCTCACCCGGCCCATGCCGGATGGAGGTGACCTTCACCTACCACCCGTACGGTGGCGCAGTTACGTGTGAGGGGCGCCCTCGTTCGACCAAGGGTGCCCCTCACACGTAACTCGTTCGGGCTATTCCGCGGCGGTCTGCTCCGGACGGACCGCCTTCCGGAGGCGGTCTCCGATGCCGGCGATGCGGCCCAGGACGCCGTTGACGAACCGCGGCGAGTCGTCCGTGGACAGCACCTTGACAAGCTCCACGGCCTCGTCGATGGCCACCGCCGGCGGCACGTCGTCGCTCCACAGCAGCTCGTACAGGCCCAGCCGCAGCACCGAGCGGTCCACCGCGGGCATCCGCCCGAGCGACCAGCCCTCGGCGTGCTGCGTGAGCAGCTCGTCGATCCGCTCGCGGTTCTCCGTGACGCCTTCGACCAGGGTGACCGTGTAGTCGCCGACCGGCGGCACCTCCGGCGAGCCGACCCGATCGGCCAGCAGCGTCACCGCGTCGACGCCGCGCAGATCCGCCTCGTAGAGAAAGTCCACGGCACGCTTGCGTGCCTTGCTCCGAGAACCCACCTCACACCCTCTTTCCGGCCGGGCCGAGTCCTGCGGCGGATGAGCAGGCGATCATTTGCTGCTGACGCGGCTGAGGTACCGGCCGTCGCGCGGGTCGACCTTCACCTTGTCACCGGTGTTGAGAAACAGCGGCACCTGGATCTCCGCACCGGTCTCCAGGGTGGCGGGCTTGGTGCCACCGGTGGAACGGTCGCCCTGCAGGCCCGGGTCGGTGTGCTGGACGACGAGCTCGACCGAGGCAGGCAGCTCGACGTACAGCGGGTTGTCGTCGTGGCGGGCGACCACCACGGCGCTGTTCTCCAGCATGTAGTTCGCCGCGTCACCGACGACGGAGGCCGAGATGTTGACCTGGTCGTAGGTGTCGGGGTCCATGAACACGTAGTCGGTGCCGTCGTTGTAGAGGTAGGTCATCTCGCGGCGGTCGACGTTCGCGGTGTCCACCTTCACCCCGGCGTTGAAGGTCCTGTCCAAGGTCTTGCCGGAGAGCACGTTCTTCAGGGTGGTACGGACGAAGGCGCCGCCCTTGCCGGGCTTGACGTGCTGGAAGTTCACGACGGTCCACAACTGGCCGTCGATGTTGAGCACCAGTCCGTTCTTCAGGTCGTTCGTGGTGGCCACGGTAGGGGTCTCTCCTGTGGTGATGGCTTGGGCGTGTTTCGTCTGCAACGCGAACCGGATTCCGGCGGGACCGGCGCACCTCGGTGCGTCAGACTTCGACGAGCTCCTTCGTCGTCAAGGTGAGGAGCTCCGGCGTGCTGGGACGCACGACCAGCGTGTCCTCGATGCGGACCCCGCCCCACCCTGCCAGGTAGATGCCAGGCTCGACGGTGACCGCCATCCCGGCGCCGATTCTACCGTCCCCCCGCTGCGACAACGCCGGTGCCTCGTGGATCTCCAGGCCGACGCCGTGTCCCAGGCCGTGCAGGAACTGCTCGCCGAAGCCCGCGTCCTCGATCACCTTGCGGGCCGCCGCATCCACATCTTTGACCTCGGTGCCGATGCTGAGCGCGGCCCGACCGGCGGCCTGCGAGGCGCGCACCAACTCATAGATCTCGCGCTGCCAATCCGCGGGTTTGCCGAGCACCACGGTCCGGGTCATGTCCGAGTGGTAGCCGTCGGCAAGGGCGCCGAAGTCCATCTTCACGAAGTCGCCGACGGCCAGGACCGCGTCGGTCGGCCGGTGGTGCGGCACCGCGGAGTTCGGTCCTGCGGCGATGATCGTGTCGAACGACGGCCCGGCGGCGCCGTTGTCGAGCATCCGGGTCTCCAGTTCGCGGGCAACCTCCAGCTCGGTGCGGCCGGGGCGCAGCCCGCCGTGCTCGATGAGGTCGGCCAGCGCCCGGTCGGCGGCGGCGCAAGCCATCCGCAGCGCCTCGATCTCCGTTTCGTCCTTGATCAGCCGCAGCGCTTCGACGAGGCCCGGCGCGCGCACCAGCTCCGCCTTGCCCGCCGCGTCGGCGAGCGCGTCGCGGCCGTCGACGGTGACGTGCTGGCTCTCGAAGCCGACCCGGCGGTGTTCGGCGGCGGTGCCCCCGATCCGCTCGGCCAACGCTAGATCGCTCGCCCGCTCGATGACCCGCTCCAGGTCCGGCACCTGCGACTCGGCCTGGGTCAGGTACCGGCCGTCGGTGCAGAACACGGTGCGCGGCTCGGTTCCCGGCTCGTCGGCGGCGTGCACCACCAGCGCCGCGTTGGATCCGGTGAAGCCGGTCAGGTAGCGAACGTTGAGCAGATCGGTCACCAACATCGCGTCCAACTCCTGCTCGCGGAGGCGATCGCGGAGGGCGTGGCGTCGGCGGGCGTGCGTTTCGGGCATGTTTCGGAGCCTAACCCGCGAATCCGCGAACGGGCCTGGTCACGCCGGCATCGGTGGGAAGCCGCCACGACCTTGCGCGGCCGAGTCGTCGGTGCCCGCCTTTCGCGGCCGAGTCGTCGGTGCCCGGCGCTACCCTGCCGGCATGTCGCTGTCGTGGAGCGCGATCGCCAGTCCGGTCGGGGAGCTGACGGTGTCGCGACCGCATCCGGGGTTTGCCGGGTGAACTTCGCCGGGCCGGATCAGGCGCTCGGCAAGTTCGACGAGGCCGCGTTGAGCCGGGACACCGGCGTCGCGGCCGAGGCCGCGCGGCAGGTCGGCGAGTACTTCGCGCGGCAGCGCCGGGAGTTCGACCTGCCGATCGAGTAAGAGCCGCTGGAGGGCTTGCGGTTGCAGGTGCTGCGCACGTTGCACGACATGGTGCCGTTCGGCGAGACGGTGAGCTACAAGCAGCTGGCGGAGCTGTCCGGGCGGCCGGAGGCTTCGCCGGCCGTCGGCACGATCATGGGCAGTAACCCGGTCGGCGTTGCTCGTGCCGTGCCACCGGGTGCTGGCCAGCGGCGGCGGGCTCGGCGGGTTCGGCCCCGGGTTGGAGGCCAAGCGGCGGCTGCTGGTGCTGGAGGGCGTCCTGGAACCCAGCCTGCTGGAACTGGACCTGCTGCCGTGAGTGATTGCGCCGGCAAGAACCCGGGCATTCACCCACGAGGGCGGCGAGCCAGGAACAGGTGGTAGGTCGTCTCCTTCTGGCCCAGGGTCACCGGAATCGGGATTTCCTCGCAGTTCCCGAAAACCGCGTGCAGCGCGACGCTGAGGTCCGGCGAGGTGTCGGCCGACCAGATCGCCAAAGTGCCTTCCGTGGCTAGCTTTTGCCCGCAACGGCTCAGGAATTCAGCCCGGTAGATCGCGGAGTTGCCTTCATAGACGAGGAAATCCGGGCCGTTGTCGACATCGAGCAGCAGGATGTCGAAGCTGCCTGCCGGTTGTGCGCCGAGCGCCTCGGCCACGTCGCCGACGCGGAACACCACCCGGTCGTCCCGGATCACCTCGGCAGTTTCGGGGACGAGCCCGCCACGGTGCCAGTCGATCAGGTCCGGCTCGATCTCGACGACGTGCGCTTCCCGCACCCGCGGATCCGCCAGCACTTCCCGCAGCGTGAACCCCAACCCCAGGCCCCCGACCAGCACCCGGTCGGTTCGGGCGGCGGCCCGCAGGGTGGCGCTGGCGAGCAGCCGTTCGGTTTCGGTATGCACGGTGTCCATCACGAAGACGCCGTTGACCCGGAGTTCCAGAGCATCACCGCGGCGGAGCAGCACCAGTTCGCCACGTTCGCAACGGCTGCGCGCGACTTGTTCGGTCATCGCCGCCAACGTTAGCCAAACCGCTGGGGGGAAACCGAACCGCCTCACGCCCGCTTCACCGAGCTGCGGGCATGGCTACCGCTTCTGATCTGCTGTCGGCGGGCACCTGATGTCCCGGGTATCCGACTCGTTGCTGGCCGAGGACCTCGCCAGCCGCGGCTACATCGTTGGAGCGCTGGACCACACGGACGATCCGACCGAGATGGACTTCACCGGCAGGCGCATCCGGCGACGCCGACGCACTGCGCGCATACGTCCGCGCCTTCTTCGACCTCCACCGGCGGGGCCGCGACAACGGCCTGCTCGACTCCCCACCACCGGCCTATCAGATCCAGATGACCACTATGGACACTCGCGGACGGGTGATGACTTCGACGACATCACGCCGAAGGCACGGACCGTTGATTTCCGGGAAATTCGGGAACCTTCGGTGCTAGCGGTAAAACCGGTCCGCTTTTGCCGTTCGGAGGATCCGGTTGTCCGGAGATGACTCGTTCGCTGGGCCGGATCGCGCAGTCGTCGGCAGAGGTTTGGCGTATTGGCGGTTGGTGAGGCCGCTCCCACAATTGTTGTAACTACAAACTTATCCTCCAACGCCGAAGGGATTAGCCGTGCTCAGCAGACGATCCTTCTTAGGCGGCGTCTCCGCCGCCGCCCTCGCCGTCCCTGCCATGGGCAGCCTCGGCCCCGTCCCGGCGGCCCTCGCCGGGCCGCGCCGCCCCGACGTCCCGCTACCGCTGACGATCATCAACGAGAGCGCCCAGTTCGACAACGCCTCGATCTGGGTCTACGTCGTCGGCGTGAACCTCGACTCCGGGGAGCAGTCCCGGGTCACCCCGGGCGGCCAACTGGTGCCGGTTTCGACGTCCGACAACGGCTCCGACGGCTTCGCCGACTACGCCATTGCGCTGGAGGGCAGCGGCGAGACCACGCTGAACCTGCCGAGGATGTCCGGCCGGATCTACTTCGCGCTGGGCGAGAAGCTGAAGTTCAAGGTCGTCGCGGGCGGCGACGGCAAGCCCGCGCTGCAGTACCCGGCCGGCTGGGTCGACACCGACCCGAACCACTCGATCCTGCACGACACCGTCGAGTTCACCCTCAAGTCCGACGGCATGTACTGCAACACCACGATGGTCGACATGTTCAGCGTGCCGCTGTCGATCCGGCTACAAGGCACGCAGGACCAGACCACCGGCACGATCGCCGCCGGCGGTCGCGAGCGAATCCTCAGCGATGTCAAGGAGAACGCGGACTTCGCCGGGCTTCGCCAGAACGACCTGCGGGTGATCGCGCCGGGCCACGGGCTCGACCTCGGCTCGTTCTCCAACACCTACTACGACTCCTACATCGAGAAGGTCTGGGCCAAGTACCAGGGCACCCAGCTGAAGGTGAAACCCGGCGACGGCCGGGTCTTCACCGGCCGGGTATCGGGCGAAACCTTCAACTTCGACGGCGGCGTGCAACCGATCGGCCGACCGTCCACAAGGGATGTTCTGTTCTGCGATGGCGCGCTAGCCGCCCCCAACGACGGCATCACCGGGCCGGTCGCGGCGATCCTGGGCGCCGGGTTCAACCGGTCGATCCTGCTGGACCTCGCCGACCAGCCCGGCACCGACCCGGACGCGTTCTACCAGCACCAGGTCACCAACCACTTCGCCAAGGTGATGCACGCCAACACCGAGGACGGCAAGGCCTACGGGTTCGCCTTCGACGACGTGGCCGGTTTCGCCTCCTACATCCAGGACCGCGCACCGAAGTCGATCATCGTGACGCTGACGCCGTGGTGACCGGTTCCGGCTCCCGCCGCGGCGCGGCGACCCGGATCGACACCGAGAAGGCCGTTGCCAGCAGGCACAGCAGGCCCGCGCCGTACCAGGCGGCGGCGTAGTCGCCGAACTGGTCGCGCACCACGCCCGCGACGCTGGCGATGGCCGCCGCGCCGATCTGGTGCGAGGCGAACACCCAACCGAACACCACCGACGCGCGGGGCCCGAAGTGCTCCCGGCACAGCGCCATGGTCGGCGGCACGGTGGCCACCCAGTCCAGCCCGTAGAACACGACGAACAGCACCATGCTCGCCTCCACCGAAGGGCCGAGCAGCTGCGGCAGCACGAACAGCGACAGGCCGCGCAGCGTGTAGTAGGCGGCGAGCAGCACACGCGGGTTGACCTTGTCGGTCAGCCAGCCGGAGAGCACCGTGCCGAGCACGTCGAAGACGCCGATCACCGCGAGCAGCCCGGCAGCGGTCGTGGTCGGCATGCCGTGGTCGTGCGCCGCGGGCACGAAGTGCGTGTTCACCAGGCCGTTGGTGCTCGCCCCGCAGATCGCGAATCCACCGGCCAGCAGCCAGAAAGCGGGCTTGCGGGCCGCGTCGCGCAGGGTGCGCAGCGCGATCGCGGCCGGGTTGCCGCGGTCGCGCGCCTGCTCCGGTTCCTCGACCGTCGCGCCGTAGGCGGTTACGCCCGCGTCGCGGGGGTGATCGCGCATCACCAGCAGCACCAGCAGGCCGACCAGCAGTGCGGTCCCGGCGATGACCAGCGACGTCAACCGCCAGCCGTGGCTCTCGACGAGCACGGCCGCCAGCGGCAGGAAGATCAGCTGCCCGGTCGCGCTACCGGCGGTCAGCGCGCCGCTGACCAGCCCGCGCCGCTGCACGAACCACCGATCGACCACAGTGGACACGAACGCCAGCGCCATCGACCCGGTGCCGGGTCCCACCAGGAGGCCCCAGCACACGATCAGCTGCCAGCTGGCCGTCATGAACACCGTCAGCCCGCTGCCGGCAGCGATGAGCAGCAGGGCGGCGACGGTGACCCGGCGGATGCCGAAGCGCGCCATAAGCGCCGCCGCGAACGGCGCTGTGAGGCCATAGAGCAGGAGGTTCAGCGACACGGCGGCCGAGATGACGCTGTGCGGCCAGCCGAACTCGTGGTGCAGCGGATCCATGTAGACGCCGGGCATCGACCGGAAGGCGGCGGCCCCGAGCAGGGCGATGAATGCGACGCCCGCCACCCACCATGCGGGGTGGACGCGTCGCGCGGTCCCAGTGGTGATCACCCTGTCAGCCTCGCCGAGTCCGCCACCCGGAACCAGTGGCCGGAGAGACAAGATGTGAGAAGATTCGGCCATGGCCATCAGCCCGCACCGGATCGTCGTGCTCGGCATCCCCGACGTGATCGGCTTCGACCTGGCGATCCCCTCGCAGATCTTCGCCGGCGCCCGCAATGACGACGGCCAGCCGTTCTATGACGTCCAGGTCTGCAGCCTCGACGGCGGCCCGGTCCGCACCACCAAGGGGTTCTCCATCCTGCCAGGGGCCAGCCCGGACTTCCTGACCGCGCCGGACACGCTGATCATCCCGGGCACCTACGTCGCGGGGCCGTGCACCGACGGCAGCATCGGCGCGGAACTCGCGGAATACCTTTCCGGGCTGCCGCGCGGCACTCGGATCATGTCGATCTGCACCGGTGCCTTCGTGCTCGCCGCGGCCGGCCTGCTCGACGAGCGCCCGGCGACCACGCACTGGGCGCACGTCCAGCGGTTCCAGCGGCTCTACCCGCAGGTGCGGCTGCGCCCGGACGTGCTGTTCGTGGACGACGGCGACGTGCTGACCTCGGCCGGGGTGGCCGCCGGGATCGACCTGTGCCTGCACGTGATCCGCCGCGACCACGGCAGCGAAGTCGCCAACCACGCGGCCCGGTCCAGCGTCGTGCCGCCGTGGCGAGATGGCGGCCAGTCCCAGTTCATCGAGCGGCCGCTGACGGAAACCGGCGGCAACGGCACCGCACCGACGCGCGCGTGGATGCTCGAACGCCTCGTCGAGCCCCTCACCCTGGACGATGTGGCGGCCCAGGCGGGGATGAGCGTGCGGACCTTCACCCGCAAGTTCCGGGAGGAGACTGGCACCAGCCCGCTGGACTGGCTGCTGCAGCAACGCATCGAACACGCCCGCCACCTCCTGGAGGCGACCGACCTGCCGATCGACGCGGTCGCGGAGCAGTCGGGCCTGAACACCGCGGCGTCGCTGCGAAAGCACCTTCGCCTGCGCCTCGGAACCAGCCCCGCCGCCTACCGCAGGACCTTCCGCCGCACCGCATGAGCTGGTTACGCGGCGCCGCGATCGTTCTTCGGCGCTATAAGTATCGCCACGACACCAGCCAAGGGAGTTCACCGCCGATGCCGCTGGGGAGGACGACGAGGTACCGGCGTTCTGGGCTTGCGGCGTAACCCAGCAGACGGTGCTCGCCGAGATGCGCCCCGAGTTCGCCCACGCATCCGCCCGGGTACATGTTCCTGACCGACCTGCGGGTCTCCGACCCGGTAGCCGAGCGCTGATCAGCGGCGGAGGTCACCGCCCAGGGCGTGCGCGTCCCACTCCTGCTGGGAGACGTCGGCGATCGTCGAACCGTTGGCGGCGGCGGCCTCCGCGCTCACCGTCCACAGTCGACTCTTGTCGTCGAGAAGGCCGACCAACCCCCGTGGGGATCGCATCGCGGGCGCCGCGGCGCGGATGGTGCCGGCGACCGGTAGCCCGTCCAACGCGGGCACCCTCGCGTCGAGAACCCGGGTGACCAATTGCTCCGCGACCGAGCGGCGCTCGACGCGGACTCGCTGCCCGTTGCGCACGACATCGACCGTGCGAGCCGGAGATGGCGCCGCGAAGCCGTCGAGGACCGCCGCCGCCTGCGGGCTCGTCCGGCACCCGTCGGCCCCGGTGACGTCGATGCCGAAGTGGCGGATGTCGGTCGGAGCCGGGAACAACGCGGTGGCGCGGAGAACGTCCACCGGAACCGTCCCGCAGGGATCCGCTGTGGACACCGGCGCGTGCCCGTCGGGACCGCGGACGAGACCCGGGCCTTCCTGCCAGGGGCCGGGCACGACCACCGGCTCGTAGGGGTGGCGGGTGAAATCCCGGTCCCAGAAGGTGATCGTGGTGCCCGTCGCGGTCTGATGGGCGATCGCGAACGCCTCCAGCGCCGGAACCCACATCCAGTCCGCGCTGAACGCGTCCACCACCGAACGCGACCGCTCGGCGCCCGCGGCGTCGAAACCCTTCTCAGTCAAGTCCTGCCGCTGGTCGGTGTACTCGGGATTGCGCGCGCGGAGCACGAACTGACCAGCGCCGTTCCAGCCCGCGCCGGAAGCAGTCGTGTCGGTGAACATCAGGTAGAACCAGCCGTCCAGGTACAGCGCGGAGGGCTGGCCCGCACCGTAGACGTTCTGCCGGTTCACCTCGCCGGAAGCCGTGACGATCGGGCGACCGCCGGCCTCCCGGCGCCAGGAGAGACCGTCGGGGCTGCTGGCGACGCCGATGGCGTTGCCGTGCGCGTGATCCCCGGCCGCGCCCGTGTAGTAAAGGTAGTAGCGACCGTCAATTTTCAACACCGACGGGTCGCAGGTGTGCATACCGTCGAACCCGCCGGGTTGGCCGTTGAAGACGGGCACCGCGGGAGCGCCACCGGCAGCGGTGAAGGGCCCGTCGGGGCTGCCCGACGCGGCCGTCAAGATGTCGTCGCCCGGCGGGCCGATCCCGGGCAGCTGGCTGCACCACCAAGTGCGGTACTGCCCGCCGTCCCGCAGCACCGTCGGCCCGTAGTTGTATGGCGCGGGCAACCCGCCGGCTGCCACCACCCCGGCGCTGCCCCGCGCGCCGCCGACGCCCAGAGCGATCGGGGCCTTGGGCGGCTCAATCCGCTGCTCGGCCTGCGGCTGGGGCTCGGGCGTGCCCTCGACCGGCGCGCACCCCGCCAGCAGCACTACCGCGGCCAACCCGGCCAATCGCCGCAATATCCGGTCCCTCACCGATGCTCCCCCCAGACCCGCGCCAACACCGAGGCGAAGGACACCTCCGCCCAATTTACTTGCAACGCGCGGGCCGCAGGACTCACTACCGACGTATCGCGGCGAACCCAGACGCGCGGCGTTGAGTCTTCTGCGTTGATGTAGAGACTGCTTGGGAAGTGATCGTCCGGAGTGCGGTAGGGCAGCGGACACGTGCCTTTCAAGCAGTACAGCCGCTTCGCCCACCCTCGCGGCTCGCACCGCCGCGGGTCCTGAGGCTGTGCCCGCCCCGTCGGGGCTCTTGGCGAGGACACACCCCGACGTGGTGAATTGGCATTCATGAGTCCGGGATCTCGCAGACCGGACGGCGTCTGAGGTTGCGCCACCCGCACCGCCACGCAGGACGAGAATGAAAACAGCCTCTACAGCGCCCGAAAAGATCCACGGTCTGGAAAGGGAACTAGCTGCGGGACTTCTCGGCCAGCCACCGGATCGCCAGCGGGTAGCCCTCGACGCCGAGGCCGGCGATGACCGCAGTCGAGACATCCGACAGGTAACTGGTGTGCCGGAACTCCTCGCGCTTGTGCACGTTGGAGATGTGCAGCTCGATCAGGTCCGCTTCGAGCTGCGCTGCCGCGTCGCGCACCGCGATGGAGTAGTGCGTCCACGCACCCGCGTTGAGCACCACCGGCCACCGCCGGTCGGCGGCCTCGTGCAGCCACTGGACCATCTCGCCCTCGTGGTCGGTCTGCCGGACCTCCACCTCGACGCCCAGCTCCTTGCCAGCGCGCTCGCACATCCCGGCCAGGTCGGCGTAGGTGGTCCTGCCGTAGACCGAAGGCTCGCGCTTGCCCAGGCGACCGAGATTCGGCCCGTTCAGGACGAGGACCTTCACAGCAGCACCTCCGAACCCGACTTGGCCTCGCCGCCGGTGACTGCCGAGTACGCGGCGGCGATCAGCGACGGGTCCGGACCCTCCAGACGACCGGGCTTGGCCAGGCCGTCGAGGACCACGAACCGCAGCACCCCGGAGCGGGTCTTCTTGTCCACCCGCATCGCCTCCAGCAGCTGCGCGAGCGCGTCCGGGTCGTAGCTGGTCGGCAAGCCCAGCAGGTCCAGGACCCGCTTGTGCCGGTCGGCGGTCTCGTCGTCCAGCCGCCCGGCCAGCCGCGCCAGCTCCGCGGCGAACACCAGACCGACGCTGACCGCCGCGCCGTGCCGCCAGCGGTAGCGCTCCCGGCGCTCGATGGCGTGGGCCAGCGTGTGGCCGTAGTTGAGCACCTCGCGCAGGTGCGATTCCTTCAGGTCCGCGGCGACCACGTCGGCCTTGACCTGGATCGACCGGCGCACCAGTTCGCCCAGCACGTCACCGGCAGGATCCGTCGCCGCGGCCGGGTCGGCCTCGATTAGCCGCAGGATCTCGGGGTCGGCGATGAAGCCCGCCTTGACGATCTCGGCCATGCCGGCGACGAGCTCGTTGCGCGGCAGCCCCTCCAACGTCGCCAGGTCGGCCAGCACCAGACTCGGTTCGTGGAACAGCCCGACCAGGTTCTTGCCCGCGTCGGTGTTGATGCCGGTCTTGCCGCCGACCGCGGCGTCCACCATGCCCAGCAGTGTGGTCGGCACGTGCACGACGCGGACCCCGCGCATCCACGTCCCGGCGACGAAACCGGCGACGTCGGTGACCGCGCCGCCGCCGAAGGACACCACCACGCCGTTGCGGTCCATGCCGATCTTGCCCAGGACCTCCCAGCAGAACCCGGCGACCTGCAGGCTCTTGCCGTCCTCGGCGTCCGGGATCTCCACCCGGTGCGCGTCCACCCCGGCCGAGGTCAGCTCCTCGCGGACCGCCTCCACGGTGCTGGTGATGGTGGGCTGGTGCACCAGCGCCACCACCGATGCGTCGTGCAGGAAGTCGACGAGCTCGCCGAGCAGTCCCCGGCCGACCACCACATCGTAGGGCTGCTGGCTGGCCACCCTGATCCGCACCGGTTCGGTCATCATCGTCCCTTCAGCTGAGCGAGTTCTGGGCTTGGCCCCACCGCTTGCCCGGCGGTGGGTGCGGTTGGAAGCATCCCACTCCCGACCGTCATGATCAGCTGGATGGCGTCCTGCGCGCGGACAGCGCGGCGAGGACCTGCTCCACGACCTCGGTGGTCGCCACGTGGTCGGTGACGATCTCGACGGCGGCCACCGAGCGGTAGATGGGCAGCCTCGCGTCCAGCAGCGCCTTGAAGGTGGCTCGGGGGTTCACTCCGGCCAGCAGCGGTCGAGCCGTGGACAGTCCAACGCGCCGAGCGCCTTCTGCCAGCCCCACCGACAGGAACACCACCGGGTGCCCGGCCAGTCGTTCGCGGGTACGTTCCGACAGCACCGAGCCGCCGCCGAGCGCCAGGACGCCGTTGTGCTCGCGCAGCGCCGCGGCGACCGCGTCCTCTTCCATTGCCCGGAACGCTGGCTCGCCGTCGTCGGCGAAGATGTCGGCGATGGGCCGACCCGCGGTCTGCACGATGTCGTCGTCGGTGTCCCGGAACGGCACGTCGAGGCGCTGCGCCAGCAACCGGCCGATCGTCGTCTTGCCCGCTCCCGGCGGGCCGATCACCACCGCGCACGGGCCCATCACCGCACCTGCCGCTTCTCGGCGCGCTCGCGCAGCGAGGCGAGGTAGCCCTCGACGTTGCGCCGGGTTTCCGGCAGCGAGTCGCCGCCGAACTTCTCCAGCGCGGCCTCCGCGAGGACCAGCGCGACCATCGTCTCGGCGACCACTGCGGCGCGCGGCACGGCCGTGATGTCGGAGCGCTGGTGCATGGCCTGCGCCGGTTCGCCGGTCACCATGTCCACAGTGGCCAGTGCGCGCGGCAGGCTGGAGATCGGCTTCTTCGCGGCGCGGACGATCAGCGGCTCGCCGTTGGTGATGCCGCCTTCCAGGCCGCCCGCCCGGTTGCTGCCGCGCCGCACCCACTTGGTGCCCTGGTCCGGGTAGATCTCGTCGTGCGCCGCACTGCCGCGCCGGTGCGCGTTGGCGAAGCCCTCGCCGATCTCGACGCCCTTGATCGCCTGGATGCTCATCAGCGCACCGGCCAGCCGCGCGTCGAGCTTGCGGTCCCAGTGCACGTGGGAGCCGATGCCCGGAGGCAACCCGTAGGCGATGACCTCGACGACCCCGCCAAGGGTGTCGCCGTCCTTCTTGGCCGCATCGACCTCGGCCATCATCTTCTCGGTCGCCTCGCCGCCGAAGGCGCGTACCGGGTTGTCGTCGATGGCGCCCAGGTCGTCCGGGCCGGGCAGCACGTCGTGCGACGCGTCGACGCCCCCCAGGCTGATGACGTGGCTGACGATCTCGACCCCGAGGAGCTGCCGCAGGAACTGCCGGGCGACCGTGCCGACGGCGACGCGGGCGGCGGTCTCGCGGGCGCTCGCGCGCTCCAGCACCGGCCGGGCCTCTTCGAAGCCGTACTTCTGCATCCCGGCAAGGTCGGCGTGCCCGGGCCGGGGACGGGTCAGCGGCGCGTTGCGGGCCAGCGACGACAGCACGTCCTCGTCGACCGGATCGGCGGCCATCACCTCCTCCCACTTCGGCCACTCGGTGTTGCCGATGCGGATCGCGATCGGGCCGCCCTGGGTCCGGCCGTGCCGGATGCCGCCGATCAGCTCCAGCTCATCGGCCTCGAAGTTCATCCGCGGGCTGCGCCCGAAACCGAGCTTGCGGCGCTCCAACTGGGTCGCGATGTCGGCGGAGGTCACCTCGACCCCGGCCACCATGCCTTCCAGCACCGCCACCAGGGCGGGACCATGCGATTCTCCAGCGGTCATCCAACGCAGCACAGCTATAGATCCTGCCACGTTCGGTCCCGGGTGAACCCGGCCGGGGGTCCTGCACTGCGCTTTCATCCGAGGTGAGGGGCACCCTTAGGTGGTACCGCCGTTGGTACAGCCGCTCAAGGGTGCCCCTCACCATCACACGGGCCCGGTATTTCCCGGGGACGCGGGGCCGGACCAGCAGCAACGAAACGCCGTTCGGGATCGCCGCGCCTACGGCCACGGCGCGAAGGCCGTGACGAGCCAGGCCGGGGCGAGCATGGCGGGGCCGTGCGGGACGCCGCCCACCCGCGTCCACAACGCCGCCACCAGCGTCAACGCCGCCGCGGCCGCCATCACCAACAGCACCGCCGAAAGCGACACCGCGCCCACCACGGCACCGAGGCTGCCCGCCAACTTCACGTCGCCCGGTCCCATCGCACCTGGCGACACCACGCGCACCACCAGATACGTCCCGGCGAAGACCACCGCACCGGCAACGGCGCCGAGCAGCACATCTGACCTGTGCAGCGCCGCGACGGTCAACAACACCGCCGCGACCGGATATGCGGGCAGCGTCAGCACATCCGGGAGCCGTCCGGCCAGCACGTCGCACACCGCCAGCAACACCGCGAGCCACCCGAACGCCAACGGGATCGCCGCCCACCACAACGGCATCCCGGTCAGGACGCGGACGAACACCACCGTCCACAGCAGACCCACCGCCACCTCGCACCACATCCGAGGAGGCCGAACTCCCCTGCTAATCGAACAGAGGGCGAGCCGACCCAGCCGACCCGCCGCGAAACCCGTTGCACCACCAGCGATCCCAATCAACACGACCATCGCACCAGCATCGCCGCGACGTCCCGGAACCCCGGGCAGCCGATCCGCGAAGCTGCGCGTGTCGCAAGGCGTGCCCGGATCGGGCGGCAGGTGCACATCCCCAGAACTCCTGGGCGTCGGCGGAGCGAACGGCCTATTCGCCCCGCACAAAGGGACGAACGGCCTGTTCGCCCCCGCCTCCGGCCGAGAAGGAGCGAACGGCCTGTTCGCCTCCGCCACGAGGCGACCAGGCCGTTCGCTTCAACATCTGGCGCACCACATACACGCCCCGGGCTTAGGTCCCCACCGCGAACAGCGGGTCGCCCGCGACGACCTGACCGTCCTCGCGGACATCGGTCAGGGCGTCGGGCGCAACGTCCAGGGCGACGACCGGGCAGATCGACGAGTAGCCGTGCGACTCCACCTCGGACGGGTCCCAGGTGACGATGCGCTGGCCCGCCTCGACGACGTCGCCCTTCGCCACGTGCAGTTCGAAGCCCTCGCCCTTGAGCTTCACGGTGTCGATGCCCAGGTGCACCAGGATCGCGGCGCCGCCGGGCGAGGCGATGACGAAAGCGTGCGGGTGCAGGGTCGCGACCGTGCCGGCCACCGGCGCGAGGGCGTCGGCCCGCCCGCCGGACGGCTGCACCGCCACGCCCGGACCCACCATGGCCTGCGAGAACACCGGGTCGGGCACCTCGCTGATCGCGGTGGCCAGGCCCGCCACCGGGCTCCCGACCTCGGTGCTCACCGCAGGTCCTCGATGTCCTCGGCCAGGGTGTCCGCTTCCGGGCCCACCACGACCTGCACGACCGAACCCTGCACCATCACGCCGTGCGCCCCGGCGGCCTTCAGCGCCGCCTCGTCGATCTTGGAACCGTCCTCGACTTCGCAGCGCAGCCGCGTGATGCACGGCTCGATCTCCACCACGTTGTCCCCGCCGCCAAGTGCGGCCAGGATTGCCGCGGCCTTGTCCTGAGCCACCCCGTGCTCCCTTCGTCCTCCGACGACGCAGGCTTTGCGCACCGCGTCGAGACGATCTTGCGCCAATGGGTGTCGATGCGGCAACGAATCGCGAGCCGTCTTGACACCCGATCGCATGAAAGCGCATTGTTCGCAACCGACTGGTTTAGACCGGACAGTACCAACCCGGTAGGACCGGTGAACAGCACCGGATTCGATCCGCCCGCGTTCGACCGGTGCCGGGTGTCCACGAGGGGCACTGGAGGTCGAACGTCCTGCATGCAGATGGAGGCAGCGTGGCCGCACGGCGAACCGCAGACGGCTGTTCCCGCCCGGGAACGGCTGACGTGCTGCGCGACGGCCCGACACCGAAGCACGCCCAGCTGCGCGAGATCCTGCGCGAGCTGGCGAGCGAGGAGCTGCTGCCAGGTTCGCCGGTGCCGTCCGAACGCGACCTCGCGGTGCGCTACGGCGTGTCCCGGCTCACCGTCCGCGAAGCGGTCGGACAGCTCGTCGCCGAGGGTCTGCTGGTGCGGGTCCGAGGCAAGGGCACCTACACCAGGCGACCCCGGGTGGACTCACAACTGCACCTCGCCTCGTTCACCGAGGACATGCGCCGCCGCGGCATGCAACCGGAGACGGTGCTGCTCGACGCGGCCGAGGCGGTCCCGCCGATTACCACGGCCGAAGCGCTCGACCTCCGGCCCGACCAGCACGCGTACTGGCTGTGCCGGCTGCGCAAAGCCGATGGTGCGCCGATGGCGGTGGAACGCGGCTGGTACCACGCCGGGCTGCTGCCCGGCCTGCTCGACCACGACCTGACCGATTCGATGTACACCCTGCTGGCCCGCGACTACGAGGTGCAGCTGGAAAACGGCACGCAGACCGTGCTCGCCGAGGGCGCCGACGCCGAAACCGCGGGTCTGCTCGGGGTCCGCACCGGCAGCCCGGTCCTGGTTTTCCGCCGGATCTCCACGGCGCAGGGCCGACCGATCGAGGACATGACTTCCTGGTACCGCGGCGATTTGTACCAGGTGACCATGCAGCTGGACCGCAACCCGAGCGGCTCCGGCCACCACCGCCCGTCCAGGCGGCCCACCCGGCCGACCGGACGCCAACATCCCGCCCGACGACCCGGTCTCCACGACACAGGAGGTAACCGATGAGTGCCAGCGCCACCACGGCGAGCGGCAACAGGAAGGGTTTCGCCCTGCTGCAACGGCTCGGCCGGAGCCTGATGCTGCCGATCGCCGTCCTGCCCGCCGCCGCGCTGCTGATGCGCCTCGGCCAGGACGACCTGCTCGGCAAGGAGGGGCTCGGTGCGCCGTTGCCCTGGCTGCAGCCCGTAGCCGGAGTGATCGGCTCGGCCGGTAACGCGCTGTTCAACTACCTGCCGCTGCTTTTCGCCATCGGTGTGGCGATCGGTTTCGCGAAGAAGGCCGACGGCTCCACGGCGCTGGCCGGCGCGGTGGGCTACCTGGTGCTCTCCGGCGTGCTCTGGGAGATCACCGGCACCGAGTCGGACAAGGCGTTCAACAAGGGCCCGTACGGCGTGCTCGGCGGCATCATCGCCGGGTTGACCGCGGCCTGGCTGTGGCAGCGGTACCACCGCATCAAGCTGCCCGCCTACCTGGGCTTCTTCGGCGGACGGCGCTTCGTGCCGATCATCACCGCGTTCGCCATGGTGATCGCCGGCGTGGTCCTGGGCCTGGTGTTCCCGATCTTCGACGCCGGTCTGACGGCCTTCAGCGACGCGGTCACCCAGAACGCGGTGCTCGGCGGCGGTATCTACGGCGTGATCAACCGGCTGCTGCTGCCGTTCGGCCTGCACCACATCCCGAACAACGTGGTCTGGTTCCTCTTCGGCGACTACCACGGCGAGAAGGGCGACATCGCCCGGTTCTTCGCGGGCGACCCGACCGCGGGCACGTTCATGACCGGCTTCTTCCCGATCTTCATGTTCGCCCTGCCCGCCGCGGCGCTGGCCATCTGGCAGTGCGCGAAGCCGTCGCAGCGCAAAATCGTCGGCGGCGTGATGATCTCGGTGGCGCTCACCGCATTCATCACCGGCATCACCGAGCCGCTGGAGTTCTCGTTCATCTTCGTGGCCTGGCCGCTGCTACTCGTCCACGCGGTGCTCACCGGCACCTCGATGGCGCTGGTCAACGCGCTGGACATCCACAGCGGGTTCGGTTTCTCCGCGGGCGCCATCGACTACGTGCTCAACTTCGGCATCTCGCAGAACTCGCTGTGGCTGATCCCCATCGGCCTGGGCTACGCGGTCATCTACTACTTCGTGTTCCGGTTCGTGATCACGAAGTGGAACCTGCGCACCCCGGGCCGTGAGGAGGACGACACGGAAAACGCCGAGGTGGGCGCGGATAATGCTGGTGGGGACGCCATGCCGGGCCCCGACAAGAGCTGATCCGGCGACCGTTTCCCATTCCCCCGACGAACGGAGAATCATGTTCGAGCGACGGGTCACCGTGGCAAGCAAGGTTGGGCTGCACGCGCGGCCGGCGGCACTGGTGGCCAAGGCCGCCGCCGCGCAGCCCGTGAAGATCACGATCCGCAAGGACGACACTGATCCGGTGGAGGCGGGCAGCATCCTCGGGCTGATGACCCTGGGCGCGGGCCACGGCGACGAGGTGGTGCTCGCGGCCGAGGGCGAAGGCGCGGAAGCGGCGCTGGACCACCTCGCCCAGCTGGTCGCCTCAGACCTCGACAACTGACCGGAACAACGCGAACGCCTCCTACCGATCCGGTGGTCCCGGCGGTGGGCCGTGTGAAGGTACGACACACCGACACCTATGGAGAATCGCGGTCAGAGCGGGAGCGGGAACTCGTTTCCGGTCGCTTCGGCGAGGGCATAGCGCATGGCTTCGCGGGGCGCCGGTAGCCCGGTAAACTGCTCGACCTGGCCGAACGCCTGGTGCAGCAGCATGTCCAATCCAGTGGCGACCCGCCCGCCCGCCGCGGTCACCGCAGCGGCCAGCGGCGTCGGCCACGGGTGGTAGACGACGTCCAACACGCAACCCGCCGTCGCAAGCTCCGCCGCCTGCGCGTGCAACGCCCCTGCCGGGAGCGTCGACACCACGACGTCCGCCGCTGCCGCGGCGTCCGCGAGCGCGACGCTGTCCAGCCGCTCGACGCGCACTTGCAGGCCGACCCGCTCCGCGGTTTCGGCCGCGTCGCGCGCTCGCGCGGGCTCGCGCACCGCGAGCGTCGCTTCGCTCAGCCCGAGCTCCGCGAACGCGGCCAGGGTCGCGGCGGCGGTGCCGCCGGCTCCCAGGATGAGACCGCTGTGGCCGGTGATGAATCCGCCCGCGCTGCGCAGCGCTCCGACGACTCCGTCGACGTCGGTGCAGTCCGCGGCCCAACTGCCGTCGGCCTGGTGCACCAGGGTGTTCGCCGCGCCGACCGCCGCAGCCCGCTCGCTGACCTCGGTCGCGACGCCCAGCGCCGCTCGCTTGCCGGGCATGGTGACCGACAGCCCGGCCCATTCTGGGCCGAGCCCGGCGACGAATTCGACGAGCCGGTCCGCGTCGGCCTCCACCCGCTCGTAGGTCCAGCCGTGCAGGCCGAGCGCGGCGTATGCGGCTCCGTGCAGCACCGGGGACAGCGAGTGCTCGATCGGCGAGCCGAGCACCGCTGCCCGGCGGGACTCAGAACGCGCCACGTGCCCGCGCTTCGTTGATGTAGGCGTCGTGCTGCGCCTGGGTGTCGGCGAAGCAGGAGGTGCCGTCCGGATAGCACTTCACGAAGAACTTCCAAGTGCCGTCAGCGGGTTTCTCCGCTGCCTGCAGGGCTTCCTTGCTCACAGCCGAGATCGGCGTCGGCGTCAGGCCGTAGTTCTTGTAGGTGTTGTACGGCCCATCGATCCCGCGGTCCTCGGGCCTGGTCAGCAGGGACGGTTTGTCCAGCGGGTAGTTGATCGTGGAGTCGAGCTGGAGGTGCATGACCGGGTGGGTCAACCGGTTGTGGATCACCCGCGAGATCTGCCCGAAGTCCTTGGCGATGCCCTCGCTCTGCACCAGCGATGCGATCTTGAGCAGCTCGTACGGGCTGTACCCGGTGCCCTCGGCCGTCTGCGGCAACCCCGCGACCTCGAGCTGCGCTGCGGACCGGTTGACCACGTCGCGCAGCACGTTCTCCGCGGTCTCGCCCGGCTTCACGTCGTAGAGGCCGGGCTGGATCAGTCCTTCCAGCCGCCGATTCGGCTCGGCCTTGGAGGCGTCCGCGAGCGCCCACTGCGGCACGCCGAGCGAAGCCAGGTCGGCGGTCGCGGCGACCCTGTGCATCTCCTCGGAGGTGACGCAGGTGGGGTTGGCCCCGGCGCAGGTGGCCTCGGCGAGCCGGGTCAGGATGCCCGGGGTGTGCTCGTTGTCTGGCGCCAGTTGGTCCTCCAGCCGCATGCCTGCGCGGATGTCGACCCGGCCCACCTTCGCGGCCGCCGACAGGATGTGCGCGACGGCTGCCTCGCCGGACATCTTGTTGCGCATCAGGTAGTAGCCCGGCTGGATGCTGTTGATCTGCCGGTTCTCTTCAGCGGCCTTGGTGAACGCCTTGATGCTGGCCACCACGTCCCTATCGGCGAGGGTGCGTCCGATGGCGCTGACGGTGTCACCGGGCTTGATCTCGACGACGATGTCGCCGGTGCCCTCGCCCTCGTAGTTCTCGTAGGAACCGATCTGCATGATCTGACTGGCCCCGTAGAGCACGCCGACGCCGACCAGCAGCAGCACGAACAAGCTCGCCACCGCGGTCACGATTCGGCGGCGCTTGCGGCGGCGGAACCGCTCCGGGTCCGGTGCGCGCCGCCGCTCGCCGGGCTCGTCCGCGAACAGTCCGAGATCGTCGGTCACGAAAGGTCCTCTCGTGTCTTCCCCCGACTGTCAAGGAATGCCTGCAGAATCTCCACCGCCGCCGCCTGATCGACCACGGCGCGCTGCTTCTTCCCCCGCACGCCGCGTTGCGACAGCATCCGGCTGGCCGTCACGGTGGTCAGCCGCTCGTCGGCGAACCGCACCGGCACCGGTGCGATCCGTTCCGCGAGCGCCGCCCCATAGGCCTGCGCCGTTTCCGCTGCAGTTCCGTGCCGACCCGCCAACGTCTTCGGTAGGCCGACCACGACTTCCACCACCTCGTGCTCGGCTACGAGCTCGGCCAGCTGCGCGAGATCGCTGCCTCCGGTGGCATCCCGCTGCAAGGTGACCAGCGGGGTCGCCAGCATCGGCGCGGGGTCGCTGAGTGCGACCCCGACCCGGACGGCGCCGACGTCGACGCCTAGCCGACGTCCCGATCCGGGATCCGCCTGCCGATGCTCGGTCACCCGCCAGCCACCACCTGGTCCAGCGCCTTGCGCAGCGCCTCGACCGCCGCCGTGATCCCAGCCGGGTTCGAGCCGCCGCCCTGCGCCATGTCCGGTTTGCCGCCGCCGCGCCCACCTACCTCGGCCGCGAAGCCGGGCACCAGCTTTCCCGCGGCGATGCCCTTGTCGCGGGCCGCGTCGTTGACGCCGACCACGAAGCTGACCTTGCCCTCCTCAACGGAGAACAGCGCCACCACGGAGGGACGGGAGCCCAGCCGGCCGCGGATCTCGCCGGCCAGCGCGCGCAGCGCGCTGCCGTCCACGCCGTCCGGCACCTGCTCGGCGACCAGCGTCACGCCGTGCACGTCGGTGCCCTTGTCGGCGAGCTCCCCGGCGGACTGCAGGATCTGCGCGATGCGTAGCTGCTGCAGCTCCTTCTCCACGCTTCGCAGCCGGGACACGACGCCCTGGATGCGTTCCGGCAGCTCGTCGGCGGGCACCTTGAACTGCTCGGCGAGCTGGCTGACCAGCAGGTGCTCTTTGCTGATGTGGCGCATCGCGTCCATGCCGACGAGCGCTTCGACTCGGTGCACGCCGGAGCCCACCGAGGAGTCGGCCACCAGCTTGACCACGCCGAGGCGGCCGATGCGCGGCACGTGGGTGCCACCGCACAGCTCGCGGGAGTAGTCGCCCATGTCGACGACCCGGACCTGGTCGCCGTACTTCTCGCCGAACAGCGCGACGGCGCCGAGCTGCATGGCCCGGTCCATCGTCGTGGTGTAGGACTGCACCTCGACGTCGCTCTGCAGGTAGTCGTTGACCTCTTCCTCGACCCCGGTGAGCACACTCGAGGACACCGCCGTCGGGGTGGTGAAGTCGAAGCGCATCCGGCCCGGCGAGTTCAGCGAACCGGCCTGCGCGGCGCGCTTGCCGTAAGCGCTGCGCACCGCCGCGTGCACGAGGTGGGTGGCGGAGTGCGAGCGCTCGATGGCGTGGCGGCGCGCGACGTCGACGGCGGCTTCGAGCGTGGTGTCCACGCCGAGCTCGCCCTCGACGACCTTGGCGCGGTGCACGAACAGGCCCGGCACCGCGCGTTGCACGTCGTGCACCTCGACGGCGACACCGGGCCCGACCAGCCGACCGGTGTCGGCGATCTGGCCACCGCCCTCGGCGTAGAACGGGGTGCGGTCCAGGACCAGCTCGACCTCGGTGCCCGCGGCGGCGGAGGACACCGGCTGCCCGTCGACCAGCAGGCCCAGCACGCGGCTGTGCGACTGCAGGTCGGTGTAGCCGATGAACTCGGTGGTGCCGTGCTGGTCGAGCAGGGTCCGGTAGGTCGACAGGTCGCCGTGGCCGGTCTTGCGGGCCTTGGCGTCCTCCTTGGCCCGGCGGCGCTGCTCGGACATCAGGTTCCGGAAGCCCTGCTCGTCGACGGTCAGGCCCTGCTCGGAAGCCATCTCCAGCGTCAGGTCGATCGGGAACCCGTAGGTGTCGTGCAGCTGGAAGGCCTTCTCGCCGGCTAGCTGCTTGCCACCGGCCTTCTTGGTGTCGGCCACGGCCAGGTCGAAGATCTTCGAGCCGGCGGTAAGGGTGGTCAGGAAGGCCTCTTCCTCGTTGCGCATCACCGAGTCGATGCGGTCGAACTCGGTGACCAGCTCGGGGTAGCTCGGCGCCATCGCGTCGCGCACGACCTTGCTGAACTCGCCGAGCACCGGCTCCTGCACGCCCAGCAGGCGGGTGGAGCGGATGATCCGGCGCAGCAGCCGCCGCAGCACGTAGCCGCGGGCCTCGTTGCCGGGGGTGACGCCGTCGCCGACGAGCATCACGCCGGAGCGGGCGTGGTCGGCGATGACGCGGAAGCGCACGTCGTCCTCGTGGTTCGCGCCGTAGCGGCGGCCGGAAAGCTCCTCGGCCTTGGCGATCACCGGGCGGACCAGGTCGGTCTCGTAGACGTTCTCCACGCCCTGCAGCAGGCACGCGACGCGCTCGACGCCCATGCCGGTGTCGATGTTCTTGGTCGGCAGTGAACCGATCGGCGGGTGGCCCAGCTTCGGCGACTGCTCACCCCTGATGTCCTGCATGAACACCAGGTTCCAGATCTCGATGTAGCGGTCCTCGTCGGCGACTGGGCCGCCCTCGTGGCCGTACTTCGGTCCGCGGTCGTAGTAGATCTCCGAGCACGGGCCCCCGGGACCGGGCACGCCCATGTCCCAGTAGTTGTCCTTGCCGTCGCGAGCCTGGATCCGCTCGGCGGGAACGCCGGCGACCTTCTGCCACAGCTGGGCGGCCTCGTCGTCCTTCTCGTAGACGGTCACCCACAGCCGCTCCGGGTCGAAGCCGTAGCCGCCGTCGGCCTGGGAGCCGGTGAGCAGCTCCCAGGCGTGCTGCATGGCGCCTTCCTTGAAGTAGTCGCCGAAGGAGAAGTTGCCGGCCATCTGGAAGAACGTGTTGTGCCGGGTGGTCTTGCCGACCTCGTCGATGTCGCCGGTGCGCACGCACTTCTGGATGCTGGTGGCCCGCGGATACGGCGCCGGGGCCTCACCCAGGAAGTAGGGCTTGAACTGCACCATGCCGGCGTTGACGAACAGCAGCGTCGGGTCGTCGAGGATCAGCGACGCGCTGGGCACCACGGTGTGGCCGCGGCTGCGGAAGTGCTCGGTGAACCGGTTGTTGATCTCGTGGGTCTGCACGGTGGTTCCTCAGGGAATTCGGGTGACGGACACGGCTGGTGGTGTCGGCGGGCGGCTGGCGGCGCGGAGCGCCGACGTCAGCGGCCCGCCCGGTGAGCTCGCCGACCGTTGGCCGTGGCCGCATCGGAGTCCGCGTCGATCCGGCGGAACTGCACCGTGTCCGCGGCGCTGCCGCGCTCCACCACGTCGTGCAGTTCCTGCTCCCGCTCCTGCATGCCCGCGCGCACCTCGGCGCCGAACGAACCGACGGCTCCGGCGAGTTCCCGGACCGCGCCGCCCAACTGCTCGGCCATGCCGCTCGGGGTCGCCTTCCGGGCGGTCTCGTTGAACTTGCGCGTCAACGCGACCCCGGCCGCGACCCCGGCGCCGAACCAGAACAGGCGCCTCACTTGCGCCCCCCTTTGCCCTTGCGGCGGAAGTGCCGGCCGGCGGGCTCCTGTCGCCGCCTCCGGCGGGCCCGCAGCGCCTTGCTGACCCCGTACGAGAACGCCGCAGTCTTCACCAACGGACCACCCAGTGTAGCCGTGAACAGCGAAGACAACGCCGATACGTTGCCGCTGATCGTCTTGGCGTTGGCGGTGATCCCGTCGACCCGCTCCAGCTGGGTGTTGACGTGGGTGATGGTCGAGTTCGCCCCGGTGAACAGCGGATCGGAGTTCTCGTGCGCCTTGCGGATCGCGATGGTCGCCTCGTCCAGCGTGCGGCCGAGCTTGATCAGCGGGATCGCCAGCAGCACGACCAGCAGCACGAACGCTCCGGCGGCGATCAGCGCGGCGATCTGCGTGGGCGTCACGTGCCCTCCCGTAGGTCCACGTCATGTCGGTAAGACCGGGGCCAAGACCCCGGTCCGTTGATCGTGCGTCAGGTTACCGGCCCCGCTCCCCCACTCCAGCACCCGGTCGGCCCCGCCAAGCGAAGGGCACCATCGGGCGACACCCGCTCAGCGGCGCCCCGACGAGACCCCGATCGAGTGAAGTGCGTGGGGGCCCTCAGCCGAGCAACTCGGGCCGGGCCCGCATATCGAACTGATCGTGTTACGGCCGGACCTTGGCCGGAGGCTCGGCGCCGGTGAGGACTGCGGCGACGTTGCGGGCGGCGAATTCGGCCATCGCGGTTCGGGTTTCGGTGGTCGCCGAGCCCAAGTGCGGGACGACCACGACGTTGTCGAGGTCCAGCAGCGCCGGCTCCACCTCCGGCTCGCGCTCGAAGACGTCCAGGCCCGCACCACCGATCTGGCCCTCCTGGAGCGCCTTCGCCAGCGCTCGTTCGTCGACCACCGGACCGCGACTGGTGTTGATCAGGAACGCGGTCGGCTTCATGGCCGCGAGCGCCGCTTCGTCGATGAGGTGCCGGGTCTGCTCGGTCAGCGGGCAGTGCAGGGACACCACGTCGGCGGTGCGCAGCAGCTCGTCCTGGGGCAGGAAGCGGGCCTCGAGCGCTGCCTCCACCCCGACGGCGGCGCGGCGGCGGCCGGTGTAGGCGATGGTCATCCCGAACGCGCGGGCCCGCCGGGCCACGGCCTGCCCGATGTCACCGAGCCCGACGATGCCGAGCGTCTTGCCCTGCAACCCGGCGCCCAGCATGAAGCCGAGGTGGAAGGTCCACGGCTGGCGGGCCCGCAGCAGCCGTTCGCCCTCGCCTAGCCGCCGGGTCACCATCAGCAGCAGTCCGAAGGCCAGGTCGGCGGTCGCGTCGACCAGCACGCCCGGCGTGTTGGTGACGATGACGCCGCGCTCGGTCACCGCCGGGACGTCGATGTTGTCGTAGCCGACCGCGACGTTCGCGATCACTTGCAGCTGCGGACCGGCCGCGGCCACCAGGTCGGCGTCGATCCGGTCGTGCAGCATCGCCACGATCGCGTGCGCACCGCGCACGGCCTCGCGCAACTCGGGAGCGGTCAGCGGCCGGTCCTGCGGGCAGACGTGCACGTCCCCGACCTGGCGCAACACGGCCAGTGCCGGCTCCGGCACCGTCCGGGTGACCACGATCTGCTTGTCCACTGCGCCCTCCTCGCGACGAAATCCCCGCCGGAATCTACCCGCCGCCGCCCTCAAAGATCATCCTCCGACCAGCAACGTCCCCGACTTCTCGACCCGAGTTTCAATCGAAATTGCGGTCGACCGAGCACGTGTCCGGTGAGGTGTCCGTCCCAAGGTCCGCAGTTTCAAAAGAAACTGCTGCCGCCCGGTGATCCGTTGGGAAGTCAGTCGTCGCCGCGGATGATGCCGCGGAGCTTCGGCACGCGATCGTTGAGCGTGCGCTCCGAGCCGCGGCCGGTCGGCTGGTAGTAGTCGCGCCCCACCAACTGGTCTGGCGGATACTGCTGGGCGAGCACGCCTTCCGGCTTGCTGTGCGGGTACTGGTAGCCCGTGGCGTTGCCGAGCTTGCTCGCCCCTGCGTAATGCCCGTCGCGCAGGTGCGGCGGCACCGGGCCGCCCTTGCCCGCCCGCACGTCGCCCAGCGCCTCGTCGATAGCCATGATCACGGCATTCGACTTGGGCGCGGTGGCGAGGTGGATCGTGGCCTGCGCCAACGCCAGCCGGCCCTCGGGCATACCGATGAACTGCACCGCGTGAGCCGCCGCGACGGCGGACTGCAGCGCGGTCGGATCGGCCATGCCGATGTCCTCGCTGGCGTGCACGACGAGCCGCCGCGCGATGAACCTCGGGTCCTCCCCCGCCTCCACCATCCGGGCCAGGTAGTGCAGCGCGGCGTCCACATCGGACCCGCGGATGGACTTGATGAACGCGCTGGCGATGTCGTAGTGCTGGTCGCCGCCGCGGTCGTAGAGCACGGCGGCGCGGTTCACGGTGGCCTCCACCGTCGCCAGGTCGATCGCCTCCGCGCCGGTCGAGCTCGCCGACTCCGCCGCCGCCTCCAGCGCGGTCAGTGCCCGCCGCGCATCGCCGCCGGCCAGCGACACCAGATGCTCCTCCGCCGCTTCTTCCAGGCCCAACGCCCCGCCCAGGCCGCGTTCCTCGCCGACCGCCCGGCGCAGCAGCGTGCGGATGTCGTCGTCCTCCAGGCTGCGCAGTTGCAGCACCAGCGATCGCGAGAGCAGCGGGGCCACCACGGAGAAGTACGGGTTCTCCGTGGTGGCCGCCACGAGGAGCACGGTGCGGTCCTCGACCGCACCCAGCAGGGCGTCCTGCTGGGTCTTGGAGAAGCGGTGCACTTCGTCGATGAACAGCACGGTCGACTCGCCGGAACGGCCGAGTCGGCGGCGCGCCTCCTCGATGACGGCACGCACCTCCTTGACGCCGGAGGACAACGCGGACAGCGCCGCGAACCGGCGGCCGGTGGCCAGCGAGACGAGGTTAGCCAGGGTGGTCTTGCCGGTGCCGGGCGGACCGTAGAGGAGCACCGACGCCGGTGCGGCCCCTTCGACCAGGCGGCGCAGCGGAGCTCCCGCCCCTAGCAGGTGCTGCTGCCCGACGACCTCGTCCAACGAGCGGGGCCGCATCCGCACCGCCAACGGCGCGTTTTCGGCCAGCTTCTCGCCCGCTCGCATCTCGGTGTCGGCGCCGAACAGCCCTTCGTCGAACAAGCCCTCGCTCACACCCCGACGCTACCGGTCACCCCTGACCGCTCAGCCCACCCGGGCGGGCAGGGCGACCTCGACTGTGCAGTCGCCCCGGCGGCGCTGGGCCGCCCAGTGCTCAACCGCTTGGTGGCAGGCGCGGTCGAGGTGCCGGACCATCGTCAGGTCGAGGTGCACGTGCTTGCTCGTCGGCAGCGCTTCGAGATGGTCCAGCAGCCGCGGCAGCCGCAGGAACGTCGCGGTGCCGCCCATCTCGACGCGCACGTGCTCATCGCCGTGTTGGGCCGTCAAAGACAGCCGCGAGACCTCGATCGCGGTCTTGACGATGGCGACCGCGAGACCGGCCAGGGTGCCGATCAGCAGGTCGGTGGCCACGATCATGCTCGCGGTAAGCACCAGCACGAGGGCCTCGGAGCGGTGTTCCCGCACCAGCGCGACGACCTGCCGCAGCTCCAGCAGCTTCCAGCCGGCCTGGATCAGCAGGGCCGCGAGCACAGCCGTCGGGATGAAGGCGAGCACGCCTGGCAGCAGGACCACGAACAGCAACAGCCAGAACCCGTGCAGCACGCGGGAGAGCTTGGTCTTCGCACCGGCCTGCACGTTCGCGGCGCTGCGCACGATGACTGCGGTCATCGGCAACGCCCCGAGCAGGCCACAGAGCGCGTTGCCCGCTCCTTGCGCGACGAGTTCCTTGTTGTACTGCGTCTTCGGGCGGTCATGCATGCGGTCCACGGCAGCGGCGCTGAACAGGCTTTCCGCCGACGCGATCAGGGCGAAGGTCAGTATCGAACCCAGCACGGCGGGCGTGGCGAGTTCGCCCCAAGCAGCGGCGGTGGGGATGTTCAGCGCCGCGAGCAGCGAACCGACCTCCACCTTGTGCACCGGCATCGCGGCGATCGCCGCCAAGGCGCTGGTCGCCATGACGGCCACGAGTGCGCCGGGCACGAGCCGCAGCCTCGCGGGCGCCTTCTTCCAGACGCTCATGATCACCAGGGCCAGCACCGCCAGCACGAGCCCGCTGATGCCCTCCGGGCTGGTCACCGCGGCGACCAGCAGATCCGGGATTCCGGCGAACTTCGTCCAGGTGGAGTCGGGCTGCGCGAGCCCGCCCACCGGGTAGATCTGACCGAGGATCAGCACCAGACCGATGCCGGCGAGCATGCCCTGTACCACCGACGGCGAAATCGCCCGGAACCAGGTACCGAGCCTGCTCACCCCGAGCACGATCTGGACCACGCCGGCGCCGAGCACGATCACGCCGAGCGCGCCCAGCCCGTGCTTGTCCACGGCCGAGGCCACCAGCACGGTCAGCCCCGCTGCAGGGCCGCTCACCTGCATCGTGCTGCCGGGCAGCAGGCCTACCACGAGCCCACCGACGATGCCGGTGACGATGCCCAGTTCGGCGGGGACGCCGGAGGCGACGGCCACGCCGACGCACAGCGGCACCGCCACCAGGAACACCACCAGCGAGGCCCCCATATCGGCGCCGAAGGTGGCTTTCGGCCAGCGCGGCACGCCGAGGCTGCGGCGCGCCGGGCGAGGCGTTTCGAGTCGAGTCGTCACGATGCCCTCCAGGGCAGGTTGGAATGCGGGAAACGGGTATCGCGCCGCGCACCTGGCGGTGCGGGCGTCGACCCGGTGGACGGGAGTTAGAGCGGGAGGAAGTCCGGCACGTCCGGGGTTTGCGGGCAGGCGTAGACGAGACCGGTGTCGATCTCGTAGAACCAGCCGTGCAACCGCAGCTCACCGGCGTCGAGCCGGTCCCGGATGAACGGGTATTCGCGCAGCGTCTGCAGCTGCGCGTGGATGTGCCGCTTGCTCTCGGCACGCACGCTCGGATCGTCCGGTTCGACACCGGCCAGCCCATCGGTGCCGAGCCAGGTCCGCAGCGCCGGCAGTTCCTCCAAGCCGCGCCCGGCCAGGGCCAACGCCGTCACGGCACCGCAGTGCGAGTGCCCGCAGACGATGATCTCCGGCACGCGCAGCTGCAGCACGGCGTACTCGATGGTGGCCATTTCGCTGGACGCCGAGTTCGGCGCGTATTTCGGCACCACATTGCCGGCCGTCCGCAGTTCGAACAGATTCCCGGGTTCGGCGCCGGTGATCTGGGACGGGATCACCCGCGAATCGGAGCAACCGATGAACAGCGCGGCCGGTTTCTGACCTGCGGCGAGCTGCCTGCGGCGGTCAGCGGAAAGCATGCTCGGGTGTTGCCGAGCGTGTCGTACGAAATGTTCGAAGCTCATTGTCGCCTCTCTGATCGTCTGCTCGGAATATGCCGCGAGCATCGATCAGTGGCGGATCACCTGAAGGACGGCGGGGGAATGTCTGACTTTGACGAAGGCGTCGTGCGGTTTGCTCCCAGCGTTCGCGAATTTCCCCGTCAGCGCCTGGTTCTCGATATGGACGGCGTGCTGCAGTCCCCGCGGCAGAAGCGGGCGGCGACCTTCCTGGCCGTCGCAGCAACGCCGGTGCAGCGCGATGCCCGGCACCCGCTCGCGCAGCTTCTCGCCGTCCCGGTGTTCATTTGTCTCGGACTTCGTTTCCGCAGGCCCGGTGCGCAACTGCGGGCCTGCTTCGACGTTGAGCGGCCCCAGCAAGGCGAGCACGACCGCGAAGAGCAGGAACAACCCCGCCCTCGCGATCTGCCATGCCTTGCCGCGCACGAATGCCTCCCGTAATAGAGCAGCCGATCCCCTTCCGGCGGCATCGACGGTAGCGGGGAGAAGTAGCGAGACGCTGAACTAAAGGTATCCGACAACTGCGGTACGAGCGCAAGCCGCAGATCCGGTCACGCCGCGCGGAAACAAAGGAAGACGTGCTAATGCAACCCGGTTCGACCTGCGAATTCACCCGTATGCCGGGTGGACAAGAGCCCCGTCACTGCGCTGTGTAAACGATGTTCACTACGGAACGTATTCGAAATGTGACGAGCATTACCGCATCGAAGTAGTCTCGAAGCTGAAGCTTATTCAGCCATGCAACACGACCGAAACACGAAATCCTAGCGAACCCGATAGTGGTACTCGTGCGAGGGCGCGAAGCCCAGTGCCTCGTAGCACCGCCGCGCACCGGGATTGTCCGCCTCGATCTGGAGGAAGAACCGCGCCGCCCCGGCACCGGACGCCCACCATGCCCCCGTGCGCAGGACCGCGCTGGCCACCGCGCCGCCGCCAGCCGGATGCGTGGGCATGCCGTAGATCCCGCACCAACCGTCCGAGACCGCGAACATCCCGACCCCGACCGGAACACCGCGGTGCAGGGCGATGGCGAACCGAACCGGCCGCGGGACGCGATCCAGGCTCGCTTCCGGCCTGCTGCCAACCGCCTCGCCGGCGACGAGCCAGGACGGCTGCGGCCCAGCCTCCAGCCGGCCCCCGAACCGGCCCACCCAGGGGTTCGGCGAGCACCCGCTCGCAGTCGGCGAACATGACGGCCGTGGAACCGACGACGCGGTAGTCCCGACCGGCCAGGAACGCATCCGACTCAGCATGCCGATCCAGCGGGCTGACCTGCACGACCGGCGCGGGGTCCCCGAGCGGCGTAGAACTTCTCCACCCCCTCGACCGCCACTTCGGGATCCGCTACGGCCTCGGGCGGCAGCGCAGAGTTCGAGCGTTTGCGGTTCAGCAGCCCGCAGTGCCGCAGCAGCCAGCCGTCGACCCGCTCGATCGTCGAAGCGGGCCAGGTCGCGACGGCGACCCGCTCGATCTCCAACGCCCGCGGCCACCACGCAAGCTCTCGCAGACGCCTACCCGGTCCGGAACGCCGGGTACGGCTGCAGGTGCAGCGCACCGGCACCGAAGCGGTCCACCAGCGCGTCGACCACGCGGTCCGCGAACTCCGCCACGTCGGCCATGTCCGCCCCGTCCGCGTCCGACCGCAGGTGCCGCCACCGGTCGACCAGCGCCGTGCTGCGGCGCGGCGACGGCATGTGCAGGTCGATCGGCCGGTCTCTCTCCCCGGTCCGCGGCAAGAACCACCAGGTCGACACCCACACCCACAGCAGCTGGGCGTTGAACAACCGGGGCATCAGCACCTCGTCGTCGTCCAGCTCCGGCCAGACCTCGATGATCTCCGAACGCCACGTCGACAACATGCTCTCGGCCAGGTTGTCCGGCAGCGCGTACGAGCACCACGACGACGGGAACGGGTACTGCAGGTACGCGGCGTCCATCGCGACATCGCGCACGCAACCCCACTCGAAGTCCAGGAACCGCACGCCGCTGCTACCGGTCACGAGGCTGTTGTCCGGGCAGATGTCCGACGGGCTGAAAGCCCGGTACCGGCTCGACTCCAGCAGCTCGGCAGCGGCGGTCAACCGCTCCACCATCAGCGGCGGCGTGTCCACGCCGAGAGTCTGCGACAGCAGTTCCGGCAGCTCGCCCACCGAACGCACGATGTCGTCGGCGACCGGGTCGGTCCACGACTTCGCGCCCAGTCGGCGCATCAGCGCGTCGAAGTCCGCCTCGCAGCCGACAGTGGTGCTGTGCAGCCGCCCCAGCGCCCGAGCCCACGCCAGCAGCGCCCGCTCCGCCACCCGCGGGTCGTCGGCGAACAGCACGTCGGCCAAGGTGGAGCCGCGCCCGAGGTCCTCCAGCACCAGCAGGCGCTCGGCGGCATCGTGCGCGATGAGCTCGGGGCCGACCCGGGCCTCCGGCGGCAGGGCGGTGGTGAGCTGGCAGCTCGCCGCCTCGTGCGCGAACGGGTCGGAACGAGCCTCCACTGGGCACTCGCCGTAGTGCTTGACCACGATGGTGCGAGGCAGTTCGAACGGTGATTCGGCGATCCGCACCCGCATCACGACTGAGCGGTCACTGCCGCCGAGGTCCTCCGCATCGGCAAGCCGGACCGGTGCTCCCGTCCGCTTGCTCAGCACGGCTTCCGCAGTCCCGACGGTGTCGGTCGCCTCGGCGCTGGCCGGGACGCGAACCTCCGGGGGGCCGGTGGTGATCTCCACGCTCATCGTCTCCAGACACTACCCCCACAACCTGAACTTGAAAGGGCATGACCGGTCAAGTGACACACGATCGGTCAGCACCCGTAACCGCAACGTGTTCACCCGACAGCCCTGCCTCCCACCCTCGACCGGCCATCGGACGTAGTCTCCCCGTAGACGCTGACGGAACCAAGCGACGGCGGCGTTGCACGGTCGCGAAAATTGCGAAACCACGGCGCGGCGCGCCTCCCGCATCTCCCACGTCGGCACCCGGTTGGCCAGGCTCGCCGGTCTGCGCCGCAGCGCCAGGACCGCGGACGCCGACGCGACGATGCCGATTAGGTTGACCACCAGCTGCCCGACCGACCAGCACATTGTGCCCAGTCGCCGAGCGTCTCCGCCACCACCGCATAACCGGCGGCGGGCACCGCCGTGACCGAGATGAACACGCCGACCAGGACGGCCGACTTAG
Organism: Saccharopolyspora sp. NPDC000995; assembly: GCF_053599315.1. Lineage (NCBI taxonomy): Bacteria > Bacillati > Actinomycetota > Actinomycetes > Pseudonocardiales > Pseudonocardiaceae > Saccharopolyspora > Saccharopolyspora sp. NPDC000995. The sequence continues at coordinate 44,528 of NZ_JBSFLZ010000011.1, read as the reverse complement.
CCGAAGTCAGCGCCATCATCCCGGCGGCCCCGGCCAACAGCGACACGATGAGCGACGACCAGCCTACCTGGTATACGAACGCCACCTGGCTGTTCTGCGGCAAGCGGAGCCGGTCGGAAACCCACGGCGAGCGCCCGATCGGTGCACTCGGCCGCACAGATGATCCGCAGGTGCAGCACGCGGTGCCCGCCGCGCCCCGATCAGCCCTGCTTCTCCACCACACCGGGCGGGAACACCGAGATGCTCTGGTCGCCGACCTGCGCGGCGGGCTTGGCGTCGATCCCGGCTTCCTTGCGCTGCTCGATGGTGATCGGCGAGGGCGCGCCGGTAAGCGGGTCGAAACCGCCACCGCTCTTCGGGAAGGCGATGACGTCGCGCAGCGAGTCTGCGCCGGCCAGCAGCATGCAGATCCGGTCCCAGCCGAAGGCGATGCCGCCGTGCGGCGGCGGGCCGAACTTGAACGCGTCCAGCAGGAAGCCGAACTTGTCCTGCGCCTGCTCCTGCGAGATGCCGAGCAGCTCGAACACCCGCTCCTGGATGTCGGAGCGGTGGATACGCAGCGAGCCGCCGCCGATCTCGTTGCCGTTGCAGACGATGTCGTAGGCCCAGGCCAGCGCGTGCTCGGGATCCTGGTCGAAGTTGTCGATCCAGTCGGCGTTCGGCGAGGTGAACGGGTGGTGCACGGCGGTCCAGCGGCCGGTGCCGACGGCGACGTCGTCGGTCTCGTCGACCGGCTCGAACATCGGGGCGTCCACGACCCACAGGAACGACCAGGCGTCGTGGTCGATCAGGCCACAGCGCTCACCGATCTCCAGCCGCGCCGCGCCAAGCAGGCCACGGGCCGCCGAGCGCGGACCGGCGGCGAAGAACACGCAGTCGCCCGGGGACGCGCCCACGGTCTTGGCGAGGCCTTCGCGCTCGGCGTCGGAGAGGTTCTTCGCGACCGGACCGGACAGCGTGCCGTCGGCCCCGACGAGCACGTAGGCCAGGCCCTTGTGCCCGCGCTGCTTGGCCCACTCCTGCCAGGCGTCGAGCTGCCGGCGCGGCTGGTCGGCACCGCCGGGCATCACGACGGCCCCGACGTAGGGCGCCTGGAACACCCGGAAGGTGGTGTCCTTGAAGTACTCGGTCATTTCGGTGAGCTCGAGCCCGAAGCGGAGATCCGGCTTGTCCGTGCCGTACTTGGCCATCGCCTCGGCGTAGGTCATCCGGGGGATCGGACGCGGGATCTCGTGGTCGGCCAGCTTCCCCCACAGCGCCGCGAGGACCGCCTCGCCGAGCTGGATCACGTCGTCCTGCTCGACGAAGCTCATCTCGATGTCGAGCTGGGTGAACTCCGGCTGCCGGTCGGCGCGGAAGTCCTCGTCGCGGTAGCAGCGCGCGATCTGGAAATAGCGCTCCAGACCGCCGACCATCAGCAGTTGCTTGAACAGCTGCGGCGACTGCGGCAGCGCGTACCAGTTGCCGGGCTGCAGCCGGGCCGGGATCAGGAAGTCCCGGGCGCCCTCCGGCGTCGAACGGGTCATGGTGGGCGTCTCGACCTCGACGAAGTCGCGGTCGTGCAGCACCTCCCGGGCGAGCCGGTTGACCTCGCTGCGCATCCGCATGATCCGGGCCGGCTCGGCGCGCCGCAGGTCCAGGTAGCGGTGCTTGAGCCGGACCTCCTCGCCGACCTCCAGGTGCTCGTCGAGCGGGAACGGCAGCGGCGCGGCCTCCGAGAGCACCTCCAGCCCGGTGACGGTCACCTCGATTCCGCCGGTGGCGATCTCCGGGTTCTCGTTGCCCTCCGGGCGGCGGATCACCTGGCCGGTGACCCGGACGCAGAACTCGGCGCGCAGCCGGTGGGCGCGCTCGGCCATCTCGCCTTCGCGGAAGACGACCTGGGCGACGCCCGAGGCGTCGCGCAGATCGATGAAGATGACCCCGCCGTGATCGCGACGGCGCGCCACCCACCCGGCGAGGGTGACGGTCTGCCCGGCATGACCGGCGCGAAGCGATCCGGCCTCGTGCGTGCGCATCACGGGTACTGAGCTCCTTCTTCCGCTGTTCAGCGCTTGACGGTACTGACGTGTGGCTGGTCCCGGACCTAGCCGCACCCGATCGTCGGGAAACCTCCGATCACGGTGTTCAGCAGCCAGGACGCAAGGCATTAAGGCTAGCCAACGGGCACCGGGGCGCAGCGCGCAGGTGCCGCGCGTCGGGCCGCTGGCGCGGAGCGTAACCGCGGCCCGCGACGTCGCCGCCACCAGCCTGCCGGTTCGCGGCGGCGGCGTCCGGTTCGCCCGTTCGCCGCAGCGAGACCAAATGGTCGATACCAATTTCATCGCTGATGGCCCACAATTCAACCGATTCGAGGTATAGACACGATCATGCAACGGGCATTGATAGGCGCCCGCGAAGCGATGAAGGAGGCGATTTCCACCTTAAGTGCCCTCGGGTTCCTCCTTTAGTCGGAGGTACCTACCGGAACTCGGTCGTTGCGCAACACTGACCCAACTGTTTAGCGTAAGTTCGGCATTCGGCGGACACGAGGAGTAACGATGAGCGGTCCGAAAACCGAGGCTCGCCCGGCGACCCGCCCGGCCCTCAGCGGCACGCAGCAAGCAGTGAGCGCTTTGTCTGCCGAACTCTCCGAACTGCTCCGAACCGGTCCGTTCGAAGCCGCCCTGCGCACCGCGATCCGGGCGAGCCGGTTGAGCCTGGAACGCATCCAGCACCGGCTGCGCGCCCGCGGCACCCCGGTCAGCATCACGGCGCTGAGCTACTGGCAGTCGGGCCGACGACGCCCGGAGCGCCCCGACTCGCTGCTCGCACTGCAACAGCTGGAGCAGGTGCTGGGCGTGCCGGAAAGCTCACTGTCGGGTCTGCTGGGTCCGCCCCGACCGCGCGGCCGCACCCGGCAGGCCCCCGCCGAAGCGCCGCCGCTGAGCGCGCTCTGGTCGGAGAACGAGTCGGCCGCCGAGCTGCTCACCAAGATCGACACCAGCCACGACAGCAAGCTCGCGCGGCTGAGCCACCACGACGTGGTTCACGTGGATCAGCGCGGTGAGCTGCGCAAGATCCGGACCCGCAAGCTGGTTCGCGCCGAGAGCAACGGCGTCGACCGCTGGGTGATCATGTTCGACGGCGCCTCGTCCGGCGAGACGCCGCCGATCATCCGCCCGATCCGGTCCTGCCGGCTCGGTCAGGTGCTCACCGACCACGCCCGCGACCTGGTGGTGGCGGAGCTGCTGTTCGACCGGGCGCTGGCGCGCGGCGAGACGCTGCTGCTGGAGTACGAGATCATCGACCCACCGACCGGCCCGAACGAGGTCGAGCACAGCTTCTGCCGGCTCTTCCGGCTGCCCGTGCGGCAGTACGTGGTCGAGTTGCAGTTCGACCTGGCGCACCCGCCCACTCGGTGCGAGAGCTACGTCGGCGACTCCACCACGCAGGAGACAGAGCCCCCCAAGCCGCTGACGGTCGACCGATTCGGCCGGACGCACGCGGTGGCTCTGGACTTCGGCATGGGCGTCTTCGGCGTCCGGTGGCAGCCCGAGGAAAACCTGAGCTCCAGCACGTCTTCGTGCACGACGACGCGCTGACCCGACTCGGGGACGAGCGACCCTACGACCAGCACGGAAGGTAACCGGAAATCGGCGCGTCTTCCGAACGATGGTCGAATCGCGAACAGCGCCGCCGCCTTCACATTCCGGAAACGAATGATCGACTTGCCGAACTGCGCAGAAATCGTTTTCAACATGTCCAATCCCAATTGAAAATGATATCTATTTGCTGAAGCACTGCCCCTACCCGACCGAGCTCACAACAGGCCGAGCCGACGCACCCCCTCCTCCATGAATCGGCCAAGTCAGATAGCCGGTGTCCGACCTCGAAGCGGCGTGCGAGCGTCGGTCAACGAAGCACGTACCGGCTACAGGACGAGTGGCAGACCCGCGCCATGCTCGAACGGCTCGTCGCCCGTATGGGCCGGCCAATTTCGGTTGCCGACGGATCACCGTGCCCGGCGACCCGCGAGTGCAGCCGCTCGACTGCGTCCGGCTCACCGACCCTGCCGGGTTCGGAAACATCCGCGTGCAGATTTACGGCATCACCCGCTCTGTTGACGACGACGGACGCCTGATCGACACCTACCGCGTCGAGGCCATTACCCCGCCATCGCCCGGCATCTGGGGCTCGTCCCGCTGGGATTCCACGCTGATTTGGAGCTAACACCGTGACCATCCCCCACGTGCCCAGCAACCCCGAGGGCATCGCCTACGCCAGCGAACAGAACGCACTGATCGACCAGTGCAACAACACCGCGAACACGGTCGCCGACCACACCTCGACGCTGTCCAACCACGGAACCCGACTGCTGTCGCTGGCATCCGCACCACCGCCGCACGCCCACCCCATCGGCGAGATCACCGACCTACGGACCGAACTCGATAACCACGCCGCGAGGCTGTCGACGCTCGAAACTGCACCGGCCCCCGCGCTCGACGACCTGGCCGACGTCGCCACCACCGGAGCGACCGACGGCCAGGTGCTCAAGTTCAGCGCCGGAACGTGGGCGCTCGCCGGTCGCGGCCGTCCAAGCGCAGACGTACGCCGGACTCGGGAACCTGCCCGCCTGCCAACGAGCGTTGGACAGGGCCGAGCAAGTCGCCAGCCTCGACGACAAGGCGCCCGCGACCGGTTGGCTCCGCTTCGAGGGGTCGCGGCTGGATGAGGAACGCGCCTCGTGCTTCGTCACGCTGCGCCGTCCGGACTTGGCCGAGCCCGCACTGAACAAGGCGTTGGGGCAAGCCACCTCAGCGCGACGTCGCGGGAGCGTGCTCGTCGACCTCGCAACCGTCGGCGCCCAGCGAGGCGACGTCGACCAACTGGTCATGAGCGGCGCCGCGGCAGTGGACAGCGCCCGACAGACGGCATCGGTCGGATACGTTGGCCGCAAGCTCGGAGACCTGCGAGAGCACCTGGTGCCGTACCTCGGCGACCGACACGTGCGCTACCTGGATTCGCAGATCAAGGACGTTGTGTCCGCATCCGGCCCGAAGCAGTGAGGAGAGGTTCAGTGTCGGACGAGAAGGGTCGTATCTTCCGCGAGGCGTGGATCGCCGGGGTGAACAAGTACTACCCCGGCGAGCCGAAGCCCGGCTACATCGCCCCGTGGGAGGACACGCCCGATTGGGAGCGCGCCAGCGCCGCAGCCGTGTACCAGCAGGTTCACGACTTTATCGAGGCCACCGACGGCAACGCTGCCAACCTCACCCGCGAGCAGAAAGGCCGGTTCGTCGCACTGTGCTGGACCGGCCAGATTTACATGCACTTCGCCGACCCCAAGCCCGCCTACGTCGCTGACTGGGCGGACATGCCCCAATGGCAGCGCGAGACCGATTCGGACATCTTCGAGCGCATTGAGCACGAGGTCGCGCCGCACACGGCTTGATCAGCAGTCGTCGGCGACCACGAAGCGCCCGCCCGGCACCACGGCCCGGCGGGCGCTTTCGCGTCTGCCTGCGCCTTGACTGTCGCGGAGTTCGTCGGCCCCGCGTCACAGCAGAGAGAGCTGACGCTCCCGGTCGCGGTCCGCGTCGGACTGCGGCGGATCATGATGCTGTGTGCGGAAGTTCTCCGGTCGCTGCGGGTGCGCCAATCCATGACGACGCTTGGCCTGCTCGACGCGGTCGGTAACTTCCCGCTGATACGACTTCGGGGCATACGCGCCGTTGCGGTACAGCCGCTCGTACAGCGGCAGCAGATCGGGTCGCTCGCGGCTGAGCCAGGCGTGGTACCACTCGCGCGCGCCCGGTCGCAGATGCAGGACCAGCGGCGTCACGTCCGAGGCGCCCGCCCCCCAGAGGGCGGCCACGGTGCGGTCGATCTGCTCCGGCGCGTCGCTGAGCCCCGGCAGGATCGGCGCCATCAACACCGAGCACCCGATCCCCGCCTCGGCAAACCGCCGCACAACATCGAGACGCCGCAACGGCGACGGCGCCCCCGGCTCCACCGCCCGCCACAAAGCCTCATCAACCGACCCCACCGACACCGCCACCGACACCCTGGTCCGCTGCGCAGCCTCCGTAATCAGGTCCAAGTCGCGCAGGATCAGCGTCCCCTTGGTGAGAATCGAGAACGGGTTCGCACGGTCCCGCAGCGCCGCGATGATCTCCCGCATCAGCCGGTAGCGGCCTTCGGCGCGCTGGTACGGGTCGGTGTTTGTGCCCATCGCGATCGCCTCACCCCTCCACCGCGGGCTGGCCAGCTCCTTGCGCAACAACGTCCCGGCGTTGATCTTGACGACGATCTTGCTGTCGAAGTCGTGACCCGCATCCAGGTCCAAGTACGTGTGGGTACGTCTCGCGAAGCAATACCTGCAAGCGTGGCCGCAACCCCGGTACGGGTTGATGGTCCACCCGAACGGCACCCTGGCCGGGGCCGGCACCCGGTTAATGATCGTTTTGGCATGGATCTCGATCGCGTAGGCCTCGGCGGTGCCCGCCCCGATCGGCACCGGATCCGGCAACCGCAGGCCCGCGCGCCCGCCGGACCGTGCCTGCGGCTCCGGCAGCACGAGCGGCAGTTCCGGCGCATCCCCGGCCGGAGGCGTGACCCGTTGCTGTTCCCATCGCATGAACTGAATTCGAACACAGTTTCGAGATCATGTCGAGCGCCTTGAACGGACACCCACCTTTCGTGTAAACCCCAACGCACGTGGCAAATCCCGACCGGACGAGTTCGGCGAAACGACGAACCCATCGGAAACACCCGCAACGGCTGCCACATCCGCGCGAGCGAATGTCCATTGTGGATCCTTTTGTCTCGCGACAGCTCGGAGCCCAGGTCCGGATTCGCCTTCCCCCGGGGGAGACGGCGGCGACGGAGGGTCGTCGGGTACCGCAGCGGTGGTCGCTCGGTGAGCGGTCCGCATAATTGCCCGGTGACCGATCGCCGTCCCGCCGGAGAGCCTCCCGAGCCCATAGGCGGCCACCGGGCACGCCACCGCCGAGCCGCCGATCGCGACCAGACCCACCGGGCGCAGGACGCCAGGGATCAAGCACCTCAGCACAAAGCGAGTCCCGCGCAGGCGCAACGCGGTCGCAGCCCCAGCTCCTACAGCAGCACCGCGCACGGGCATGGCCACGGACACGGCCCCGCCGAGCCGGCGTCGAAACAGGTCAAGAGGGTGCTCGCGATCGCGCTGGTGCCCTTCGCGCTGGCCGCCATCATCGGCGTACTGCTGCTCTACCCATTCGGCCACCAGCAGCGCACAGGCGCCGATCTCGGGTTCGGCCAGGACCCGGTCAACGCCGAGGTCGTCTCCGCCGTCGTCGGCTCCTGCACCCAGGACTCGCCTGATCAGGGCGGCTGCATCGTGCTCGGTGTGCGGATGCAGGACGGCCCGCGGCCCGGTCAGACCATCCAGCAGGTGGTGCCGACCGACCCCGGCTCGCCGCGCTTCGCCGTCGATGACCGGGTGGTGCTGAGCTACGCCGGAGCCAACCCCGACGACCCGACGTCCTACCAGGTCGTCGACTTCCAGCGCGGCGCGCCGCTGCTGGTTCTGGCGCTGGTGTTCGCCGCGGCGGTGATCGTGCTCGGCCGCTGGCAGGGCCTGGCCGCGCTGGTCGCGCTCGGGCTGAGCTTCGTCGTGCTGGTCGCCTTCGTGCTGCCCGCCATCCTCGCAGGCCAGGATCCGCTGCTGGTGGCGGTGGTCGGGGCCGGGCTGATCATGTTCGTGGTGCTCTACCTGACGCACGGCTTCTCCGCGCGGACCTCGACCGCGGTGCTGGGCACCCTGCTGAGCCTCGCCCTGATCGGCGTGCTCAGCGCGGCCTTTTCGGCGGTCACCAGCCTGACCGGGCTGGACGAGGACACGTCCAGTCTGATGGGCGTGCTGGGGGCGCCGATCGACGCGCGTGGGCTGCTGCTGGCCGGGATCGTGATCGGTGCGCTGGGCGTGCTCGACGACGTGACGGTGACCCAGACCAGTGCCGTGTGGGAGCTGCGCAAGGCCGACCCGGCAATGTCCTGGCGGCAGCTCTACAAGGCGGGGCAGCGGATCGGCCGCGACCACGTGTCATCGGCGGTGAACACCCTGGTCTTGGCCTACGCGGGCGCAGCCCTGCCCATGCTGCTGGCCTACACGCTCTCCGGTCGGACCTTCGGCGAGGTGGTGAGCTCGCAGGCGGTGGCGCAGGAAGTGGTGCGCACCCTCGTCGGCAGCATCGGCCTGGTGGCGGCGGTGCCGATCACGACGGCGATCGCCGCCGCGGTAGCGGTTCGGGAGCCCGCGAAGGCCGCAGCGGGCCGCAGCGGGAGCTCGGTCGCGGATCGCGTGGGGCGTGGCGCTGCCACCGGCTCGGAGACGGCGACGGTGTGGTGGCGTCCGCCGAACCGCAGGCCAGGCCGCTGACCATCCGGCTGCGGGACGAGGCCGAAAACGCGCCCGACGCCGCATGCTGGCGCACCAACACCCCTGGCCGGGGGACAGCTGCGTGGAACGGCTAGCCCAGGGCCGCTACGAACTTGGCGACCGCGTCGGGATGCAGGCGCTGCGTCATCCGGCCCGGCGGTGCGACAGATGCGAGCCGGTACAGCGGGCGGTCCGGGGCCGCGTCGCCGCGAGCCTCCGCCCGCAGCTGGGTCACGATCAGCTGCGAGAGCACCAGCGCCCGGGTATCGGCCGAACCGGCCAGCGTGTCCGCCAGCCGACGCAGCGCAAGAATCCCGAGTTCCCGGCCGCCGGTGCCCGCGTACAGCGCCAGCGAAACGCTGATCGCCTTGCCCTTGGGCGGCCCGCCGATCAGCAGGTTGATCGTCCGCGCGCCGCGCAGGTCGGTGACGAACAAGTCGAAGCGTTCCGCGGCCAACACATCGACCACTCGGGTTCCCACCGCGCGCGCCACCAGCTCGCTGCCGCGCAACGCGATGGTCTTGCGGGATTCCGCAAAAGCCAGCAGCAGCAACGGGATTGCCACGATCGCCGCGGTGATAGCGAAGCCCGGGGGGCCCGCGAACAGGCTCACGATGCCGCCCAGCGCGGCAGCGACGATCAGCGCGGCGATCGCGACGTTGCGAGCCCGGATCCGAATCGTCTTGCGATCCAGCAGATCCAGCGCAATCGTCTCGACTCCGGTCATCTCTGCTCCGCCACGGCGGCCCGGACCTCGTCCACCAGCGAATCCAGCGCGACCGCGCGCTGCTCGCCGCTGACCAGCTCCTTGAGCTGCGCGGTGCCGGCTTCGAGGTCGCGTTCGCCGAGCACCAGCGCGAAGCGGGCACCCGAGCGGTCCGCCGCCTTCATCGCGCCCTTGAGGCCCTTGCCGCCGTAGGCGACGTCGACCCGGACCCCGGCGGCCCGCAGTCCGCCCGCAGCCGCCACCAGGCGGCGCTTGGCGGTCTCGCCCATCGGCACGCAGTACACGTCGCAGCGCGCCTGGTCCCCGACAGCCAGCCCCTCGGCCCGGCAGGCCAGCAGGGTGCGGTCGACACCGAGCCCGAAGCCGACGCCGGAGTACTCCTGCCCGCCGAGATCGGCCATCAAGCCGTCGTAGCGCCCACCGCCGCCGATGCCTGACTGCGCGCCGAGCCCGTCGTGGACGAACTCGAAGGTGGTCTTGGTGTAGTAGTCCAGGCCCCGCACCAGGCGCGGGTTCTCCACGAACTGCACGCCGAGGTCCATCAGGTGCGCCTTGACCTGCTCGTAGTGCTCCTTGGCCGCCACCGAGAGGTGGTCGACCATCAGCGGGGCGTCGGCGACCATTTCGCGCACCTCCGGCCGCTTGTCGTCGAGCACCCGCAGCGGGTTGAGCTCGGCGCGGCGCCGGGTCTCCTCGTCCAGCGGCAGCCCGCGCAGGAACTCCTGCAGCTTCGCTCGGTAGGCGGGGCGGCAGGAGTTGTCGCCGAGCGAGGTGACCTCGATGCGGTGCCCGGTGAGCCCCAGCCGCCGGTAGCCCTCGTCGGCGATCGCGATGACCTCAGCGTCCAGCCCCGGATCGTCAACGCCGATCGCCTCCACTCCGATCTGCTGCAGCTGCCGGTAGCGTCCGGCCTGCGGCCGCTCGTAGCGGAAGAAGGCGCCGCTGTAGTACAGCTTCACCGGAAGCTGGCCGCGGTCGAGGCCGTGCTCGATGACCGAGCGCATCACTCCCGCCGTGCCCTCCGGGCGCAGCGTCAAAGACCGGCCGCCGCGGTCGGCGAAGGTGTACATCTCTTTGGAGACGACGTCGGTGGACTCCCCGACGCCGCGCGCGAACAGGGTGGTGTCCTCGAACAGCGGCAGCTCGATGTAGCCGTAGCCGGCGCGGCGCGCGGCGTCGGCCAGGGTGTCTCGGACCGCCAGGAAGCCCGCCGACTCCGGCGGGTAGTACTCCGGGATGCCCTTGGGTGCGGTGAACGTGCTCATGAGTGGTAGTTCAGTCCTCGTCAGGAAGTGGCTTCGGACGCCGGCAGACCCTGCAGGAACGGGTTGCCCGCGCGTTCGCGCCCGATGGTGGTGGTCGATCCGTGGCCCGGCAGCACGAGGGTCTCGTCGTCCAGCGGCAGCACCTTGGTGCTCAGCGACTCGAGCATCCGGCTGTGGTCGCCGCCGGGCAGATCGGTGCGCCCGATGGCACCAGCGAAGAGGGTGTCGCCGGAGAGCAGCAGCCGCCCGCCCTCGTCGGTCCGGACGCCGAACAGCACCGATCCGCCGGTATGGCCCGGGGTGTGCGTGACGTCGAAGCGCAGCCCGGCGAGTTCCAGCACGTCGCCATCGGCGAGGTCGCGGACGTCGGCTGGCACGTCCATCACCGGGCCGTCGCCGAACAGCTGCCGGCCGGCCGGGCCGAGCGCGGCGCCCGGGTCGTCGAGCATGAACCGGTCGGCCGGGTGGACGTGGGCGGGCACGTCGTGCGCGGCGCACACCTGACTTGCGGAGAAGGCGTGGTCGAAGTGCCCGTGAGTGAGCAGCACCGCGGCGGGCGCGAGCCGGTGCTTGCGCAGCTGTTCGTCCAGCGGCGGCACGGCGTCCTGACCGGGATCCACGACGACGCAGGGTTCGCCTTCCCCGCGCGCGAGCACGTAGCAGTTCGCCTGCAGCGGTCCGGCCGGGAACCCGAGGACAAGCACGAAGTGCAACCTTTCGTTGCGGCGACACCCGATGGAGCGGGTCGGTTGTCCCAAGGTTATCGTCCCGCCCACGTGCGCCTTCGCGCGCGGCACGCGCGATGCGCAGACTCTCAGCAACGGTCCGCGACCGACCCCATAAACTCCCCGGACGACATCAGGTTCACCGAATCCGGGGAGGGAGCAGGTGCCCAGCAACGAGCAACGTCGCCAGGCGGCCAAGCGGAAGCTCGAACGCCAGTTGCAGCGCCGTGCGGAGCAAGCCAAGCGACGCCGGGTGATCACCATCGGCGCGACGATCGTCGTGGTCATCGCGGCCGTGGTGGGCGTCTTCTACTTCACCCGCACGGGAAGCGACACGGCGCAGCGGCAGTCGCCGCAGGCGCAGCCGGAGATCCAGATCCCCACCCAGCTCGCACCGCCGCCGGCCCGGCCGACGCCGCTACCGGACCCGGTTTCCTGCGAGTACAAGCCGGACAGCAAGGGTGCGAGCAAGCCGGTTCAGCCACCTACCAACGGCGAGGTGTCGTCCAAAGGCACCGTGCAGGTCACCGTCAACACCAACCACGGCGCGATCCCGCTGACGCTCGATCGCGCGTTGGCCCCGTGCACCGTCAACAGCTTCATCAACCTGGCCAAGCAGAGCTACTACGACGGCACGTCGTGCCACCGGATCGGCACCGAAGGCCTGCAGATGTTGCAGTGCGGTGACCCGACGGGCAAAGGTTCCGGCGGCCCCGGCTACACCTTCGACGACGAGACTTTCCCGGAGTTGCAGTACGGGCGCGGATACCTAGCGATGGCAAACGCGGGGCCGAACACCAACGGCAGCCAGTTCTTCATGGTTTTCGGCGATGCTCCGCTGTCGCCGGACTACACCGTGTTCGGCACGATCTCCGAGGAAGGCCTGCAGGTCATCGACGGCATCGCCCGTGCGGGCCACGACGGCGCGTTCGAGCCGTCGCCGGGCGGCGGCCACCCGAAGGAGAACGTCACCTTCGAGAAGGTCGACGTCCAAGCCTGACCGAACGCGAAAGAGGGGCGCGGCCTGCTCTTCGGCGCAAGTTCCATTGAAATCGGAAATTCGATTTCAATGGAACTTGCAAACCGCAGCCTGCGGGCTGCGCCCCTTCACTCGCGAGGACAGCAAAACGAGCCCGGAGAACAGTTTCACGCCGCCGAGGTCACCCGGTAGACGTCGTAGACGCCCTCGATGTTGCGGACCGCCTTGAGGACGTGGCCCAGGTGCTTCGGATCGCCCATCTCGAAGGAGAAGCGGCTGACCGCCACCCGGTCGTTCGATGTCGTCACCGATGCCGACAGGATGTTCACCCGCTCGTCCGCCAGCACCTTGGTGACGTCGGAGAGCAGCCGGTGCCGGTCGAGGGCTTCCACCTGGATCGCGACCAGGAACACCGACGACGCCGACGGCGCCCAGTACAGCTCGACCAGCCGCTCGGGCGTGCGGCGCAGGTCGTCGGCGTTGGTGCAGTCCGTGCGGTGCACGCTCACCCAGCCGCCGCGGGTCACGAAGCCCAGGATCTCGTCGCCCGGAACCGGCGTGCAGCAGCGCGCCAGCTTCGCCCACACATCCCCGGCGTCCTTGACCACGACACCGGAGTCGCCGCTGCTGCGGCGCTTGCCGCGCAGGGTTGACGGCGTCGAACGCTCCGCGATCTCGTCGGCCGCCTGCTCTGGTCCGCCGATGAACGCAACCAGGCGCTGCACCAGGTGCTGCGCCGACAGCTGCTTCTCCCCCACCGCCGCGTACAGCCCGGTGACGTCGACGTAGTGCAACTCGCGGGCCACCGCACCAAGCGTCTCGGCCGACACCAGGCGCTGCACCGGCAGGCCGAGCCGCCGGATTTCCTTGGCGATCAGCTCCTTGCCGGACTCGATCGCCTCCTCGCGGCGTTCCTTGGCGAACCACTGCTTGATCTTCGTCTTGGCGCGCGGCGAGGCCGCGAACGACAGCCAGTCCCGGCTCGGGCCGGAGCCCTCCGCCTTGGACGTGAAGATCTCGACGACCTCGCCGTTCTCCAGCTTGCGCTCCAACGCCACCAGCCGGCCGTTGACGCGGGCGCCGATGCAGCGGTGACCGACCTCGGTGTGCACCGCGTACGCGAAGTCCACCGGGGTGGAGCCGGACGGCAGTGTGATCACGTCGCCCTTCGGCGTGAAGACGAAGATCTCCCTGGTCGCGAGGTCGTAGCGCAGCGACTCCAGGAACTCGCCGGGGTCTGCGGCCTCCCGCTGCCAGTCGAGCAGCTGCCGCATCCACGCCATCTCGTCGACCTCGACGGTCGACTGCCCGCCGCCGTTGCGGCCCTTGGTCTCCTTGTACCGCCAGTGCGCCGCGATGCCGTACTCGGCGGTGCGGTGCATCTCGTGAGTGCGGATCTGCACTTCCAGCGGCTTGCCCTCAGGGCCGATCACCGTGGTGTGCAGCGACTGGTAGACGCCGAAGCGAGGCTGGGCGATGTAGTCCTTGAACCGGCCGGGCATCGGCTGCCACAGCGCATGCACCACGCCCATCGCGGCGTAGCAGTCGCGCACTTCGTCGACCAGGATCCGGACGCCCACCAAGTCGTGGATGTCGTCGAAGTCCCGGCCCCGCACGATCATCTTCTGGTGGATGGAGTAGTAGTGCTTGGGGCGGCCCTCCACCTTCGCGGCCAGGCGGGCCGTGTCGAGCTGGTGCGAGAGCTCGTGGATGACGGTGCGCAGATAGGTGTCCCGGGACGGCGCGCGGTTGGCCACCAGGCGCACGATCTCGTCGTACTTCTTGGGCTGCAGGATGGCGAACGCCAGGTCCTCCAGCTCCCACTTGATGGTGGCCATGCCCAGCCGGTGCGCCAGCGGCGCCAGCACTTCGAGGGTTTCCCGCGCCTTGCGGGCCTGCTTCTCCGGTGGCAGGAAGCGCATGGTGCGCATGTTGTGCAGCCGGTCGGCGAGCTTGATCACCAGCACCCGCGGGTCCCGCGCCATCGCGATGATCATCTTGCGGATGGTCTCGGCCTCGGCGGCGGCACCCAGCTTGACCTTGTCCAGCTTGGTGACCCCGTCGACCAGGTGCGTCACCTCGTCGCCGAACTCGGCGCCGAGCTTGTCCAGCGAGTAGTCGGTGTCCTCGACAGTGTCGTGCAGCAGCCCGGCCACCAGCGTGGTGGTGTCCATGCCGAGCTCGGCCAAGATCGTCGCGACCGCCAGCGGATGCGTGATGTAGGGGTCTCCGGATTTTCGCCGCTGGCTGCTGTGCTTCTCCTCGGCGACGTCGTAGGCGCGCTGCAGCAGCGCGAGATCCGCCTGCGGGTGAAGTTCGCGATGCACCGTGGCCAGTGGCTCCAGCACCTGCTTCACCGGAGTGGCCCGCTGCGCCGTGATCTTCCTGGCCAGCCGGGCGCGGACTCGACGCGTCGCGGAGGCCGCCCTCGGCTCGGCAACCGGATCGGTCGCCGCAGCAGGAGATTCGACGTGTTGGCTCACCGCACGCTCCCGGGCTCAGGCATTGCTCTCGTCCCAGGTCCGGGGGACCCGGACACTGAGGATAACGCCATCCGGACTACGGACCTTCCCTGGTCCGGGTGTGATACGCCCAGCGGTCACCTGGCGCAGTCGACGGACCCAGGAACTTCAGCCCGACTGATCAGCACGGCGAAGGGCACCCACGACCCGTCAGCAGGTCACGAATGCCCCTCAGCTCGACGAATCAGGCCTGCAGCAGGGCCCGGACGGTCTCGCCCATGATCTTGTCGCGGCCTTCCAGCGCGGTCAGCTCGAGGACCACGGCCGCCGCCGCGACGGCGGCACCGGCCTGGCGGACCAGGCGGCACGCCGCGCCGAGGGTGCCACCGGTAGCCAGCACGTCGTCCACGATCAGGACCCGCTGACCGGCGCGCAGCGTGTCCGCCGGGAGCTCCAGCGTGGCGCGGCCGTACTCCAGGGTGTAGTCCACCCGGTCCGCGACCACCGGCAGCTTGCCGGGCTTGCGCAGCCCGATCACGCCAGTTCCGAACTCCTGCGCCACCGCCGCGCCGACCAGGAAGCCGCGCGCCTCGACACCGGCCACGACGTCGAACTCGATGTCCCTGCCCAGCGCCAACACCACGGCGTTCAGCCCGGCACCGGCTGCCAGCAGCGGGCTGATGTCGCGGAAGCGCACCCCCGGTTCGGGGAAGTCCGGCACCTCCCGGATCAGCTGCGCCGCCTGCCGGAGCGCGTGATCGGTCTCGTCGGTCACCTGGACGGAAATAGCCGTTTCCTCCGCGGTCAACGCCGCCTCTTCCCCGACGGGCGGCTCGCCTTGCCACCGGGACGCCCACCGCGCGAACCCGAGCCTGCCGCGACGGCGGGCTTCGGCTCGGCCGCGCGCTTCGGTTCCGCCGGGACCTCGTCCCCGGCGGCCTTGACGGCGGCACGCTCGCGGCGTTGCCGCACCTTCGCCGCGTGCTCCCGGAACTTCGGCTCACGCATCTTGAAGTCCACCAGCAGCGGCGTGGCCAGGAAGATCGACGACACCACACCGATGATCATGCCGACCATCTGCACCAGCGCCAGGTCCTGCAGCACGCCGACGCCGAGGAGCCCGGCGCCCACCACCAGCAGCCCGATCACCGGCAGCAGCGCGATCACCGAGGTGTTGATCGAGCGCATCAGGGTCTGGTTGACCGCGAGGTTCGCGGCCTCGCCGTAGGTGCGGCGGGTCAGCCCGAGCAGGCCGCGAGTGTTCTCCTTGACCTTGTCGAAGACCACCACCGTGTCATACAGCGAGAATCCGAGGATGGTCAGCAGGCCGATGACCGTGCTCGGCGTGACCTCGAAGCCGACCAGCGAGTAGATCCCGGCGGTCACCACGACGTCGTGCAGCAGCGCGACCAGCGCCGCCACCGCCATCCACTTCTCGAAGTAGAGCGCCAGGAAGATCGTGACCAGCACCAGGAACACGCCCAGCGCGATCAGCGCCTGCTGGGTGATCTCGCCACCCCAGGTGCCGCTGACAGCGCTGTCGCTGATCACCTGCTGGCTCGGGGCGCCCTGCGCGTTCAGCGGCTGGAGCTCGTTGAACAGCGACTGCTTGACGGCAGCGACCTGGTCGGTGGTCAGCGAAGACGAGCGGATCTGAATGCTCTGGTTGCCCCCGGAACCGGCGATCTGCACCGTCTCGGCCGGGTGGCCCAGCGCGTCCTGGAACGCGGCCTGCACCTGGTCGGACTGGATCGGTCCCTGGACGCCGACCGCAGGCATCTGGATCTTCGTGCCGCCTTCGAAGTCGATGCCGAGGTTGAAGCCCTTGAACCCGATGGCGCCGAGGCACACCAGCACCAGCAGGCCCAGCGAGATGTACCACCGGGAACGCTTGCCGACGATGTCGAAGGCACCGGTTCCGGTGTAGAGGCGGTGGAAGACGCTTCCGCGCTGGGCGCCTTCCGTTCCTGGAGTCGTCACCTTCACGCCTCCTTGGCGGTGGTCGCGGCGGCCTTGCGGGCGGCCCGGTACTGGTCACCGAGCCGTTGCACCGCCCCCAGGCCGGAAACCGAGGGCTTGGACAGGAACTTGTTCTTCGAAGCCATCGCCACCAGCGGATGCGTGACGAGGAAGACCACGACCAGGTCCAGCACCGTCGACATGCCCAGGGTGAAGGCGAAGCCCTTCACCTGGCCGACGGCGAGCACGTACAGCACCGCGGCGGCCAGGAAGCTGACCGCGTCGGCGGACAGGATCGTGCGCCGGGCCCGGGACCAAGCCCGCGGCACCGCCGAGCGGAACGTGCGGCCCTCGCGGATCTCGTCCTTGAGCCGCTCGAAGAACACGATGAACGAGTCCGCGGTGATGCCGATCGCGACGATGAAACCGGCGATGCCGGCCAGGTCGAGGGTGAAGCCGACCCAGCGGCCGAGCAGCACCAGCACCGCGTAGACCACGCCACCAGAGAGGGCCAACGACAGGACGGTCAGGATGCCCAGCAGCCGGTAGTAGAGCAGGCAGTACACCGCGACCAGCACCAAGCCGATGCCGCCAGCGATCAGGCCCGCCTCCAGCGAGGCCACCCCGAGGGTCGCCGACACCGTCTCGGCCTCGGACTGGTCGAAGGCCAGCGGGAGCGACCCGTACTTGAGGATGTTGGCCAGGTCGGTGGCGCTCTCCTGGTTGAACTGCCCGTTGATGCTGGCGTTGCCGCCCAGCAGGGCCTGCTGGATCTCCGGCGCCGACACGACCTCGGTGTCCAGCACGAACGCGGCCTGCTGACCGACGTTGGCGGAAGTGAAGTCGGCCCAGACCTTGGCGCCCTCGCTCTTGAAGTCCAGCGACACCGTCCAGCCCGGCCGCCCGGCCTGCGGTTGCGGCGGCACGGCCTGCGCGTTCGCGACCTCCTTGCCCGGCAGGAACACCGGCTCCAGCAGGTACTTCTGCTGGCCCGCCCGGTCGCAGGTGACCAGCGGCAGCTTCGGATCGTCGTTGCCGCGCAGCGGGTCCTCGGCGGCGCAGTTCAGCGACTGGAGCGCCTGCATCTGGACGTTCGGGTCGGTGCTCTGCCGGAGCGCCTTCGCCTCGTCGATCGCCTTCTGCTGGTCGCCCGGCCCGGGCGGCGGCGCGACCTGCTGCGGGGTGGTCCCCGCCGGCGGCGGGGGCGCCGCGGGCACCGAGTTTACGACCTTGCGGAAGTTCAGCTCGGCGGTCTGCCCCAGCTGCTTGGCTTCCTCACCGCCCACGCCCGGCACGGTGATCACCAGGTTGTTGCCGTCCCGGGTCACCTCGGAACCGCTGATGCCCATGCCGTTGACGCGGGTCTCGATGATCTGCCGGGCCTGGTTAAGCGACTCGGTCGTGGGCGGCTTGCCGTCCGGCGTGCGAGCCGTCAGCGTCACGCGGGTGCCGCCCTGCAGGTCGATCCCGAGTTTCGGCGCCGGCTTGCCGTCACCGGTGAAGAACACCAGTGCGTACAGCCCCACGACGATCAGCGCGAAGATCGCCAGATAACGCCCTGGGCGAATCTGCCCGGCCGGAGGTGCCACGGCGTCAGTTCTCCTGTCCACGGTCCGTATCGGGTGCGCGGTCGGTTCGCATAGGCGTCACCTGCCGAACTGCGCGAGCCGCGGCGGACGGTTCCACCGCACGCCGCCAACCTACAGCCGGGTTCGCCAGGTTTCCCCGATCGGCGCGATCTCTTGGCGATCTTCGCCACTACAGAGTGGCGGATCACCGCATTCCTCTTCCCAGTCTGACAGGACCGGTGCGAGCGCTACCGGCCCGGGTGGCAACTGTGCGTTGATCAACCACTACGCACGGACGCGGGCCCGGAGAACCGGTGCCCGCGTCGCGCCCCGGGCGGCGACGGCCCTGCCTGCCGGGTGCCGCAGCGGCACCCGGTGGCGCGGGAACGTCCCGTCGGACGTCAGTTGATCTTTTGCCCTTCGATCGGCTCGGCGACCTCGGCCTTCGACTCCGTGATCACGGCGGCCTCAGCGCTGTCCGTCTCGGCCGGAGCCTCGTCCTTCTTCGCCTCCACTGCGGTGTCGGTGTTGACCTTCTCGCGGACCGCGGCGCGCACCCAGGTGGTGGTCATGCCCGGCGCGATTTCCAGGTCGATGCTGTCGTCGCTGGTGCTGACGACGGTGCCGAACACGCCGGAGGTGGTCATCACCTTGTCGCCGGGGGTGATCGAGTTCTGCAGCTTCTGCTGCTCGGCCATCGTGCGCTTCTGCTTGCGGGCCTGCAGGAACAGCGGCACCGCCAGCAGGACGATCAGCAGCGGAAGAATCAGGGATTGGAGGTCCATCGTGCTCCGTTCAGCGGACGCTTCGGGGCCCAGCCCTCGCAGTACTGCGCCCGAATTGTTCGGATGTTCTGCCCCAGTGTGCCAGGTCAACTCGGGTCGACGTCATCTCCCGCTGGGAACCAGGAGAGTCTCCACGGCACGCGGTAGCGGATCGCGAGCTATTCGCGGATGCGCCTCCCCGCTCTCGCGCGGGGCACGGTTCGTGCCTGCCGCGCTGCACACCACCCCTCCGGCGGCGCCGCTTGACACGGCTCGTCTCCACCGAGCGGGACGTGAGGAGGATAACGTCACGCCGCAAGCACGGACCAGCACCCCGACGGCGAGCCGATGGCTGGGCGTGGGACACAGTATCGGCGATCTGTCACTATTCGATCACTCGCCGAAGAGGTCTGCCTGCGACTCTCCGGGCGCGTGCTGCGGCGGCGTCATGCCCAGGTGTTGCCACGCGGCCACCGTCGCGACCCGGCCGCGCGGGGTGCGGGCGAGCATGCCGGCCCGCACCAGGTACGGCTCGCAGACCTCCTCGACGGTGCTGGGCTCCTCGCCGACCGCGACCGCCAGCGTCGAGATCCCCACCGGGCCCCCGCGGAAGGACCTGATCAGCGCCCCGAGCACGGCCCGGTCCAGCCGGTCCAGGCCGATCTCGTCGACGTCGTAGACCTCCAGCGCCGCCCGCGCGATCTCGCGGGTCACCGCTCCATCGGCCCGCACCTCCGCGAAGTCGCGGACCCGCCGCAGCAGCCGGTTGGCGATTCGCGGGGTGCCCCGGGACCGGCCGGCGATCTCGACGGCCCCGTCATCGCGCAGGTCCACGCCCAAAATCCCGGCCGAGCGGCGCACCACCTGCTCCAACTCCGCCGCGGTGTAGAACTCCATGTGCGCCGTGAAGCCGAACCGGTCGCGCAGCGGCCCGGTCAGGGCACCGGACCGGGTAGTGGCCCCGACCAGCGTGAACGGGGCCAGCTCCAGCGGGATGCTGGTTGCCCCCGGGCCCTTGCCGACCACGATGTCCACCCGGTAGTCCTCCATCGCCAGGTAGAGCATCTCCTCGGCGGGCCGGGCGATCCGGTGGATCTCGTCGATGAACAGCACGTCGCCCTCGGCGAGGTTGGACAGCATCGCCGCGAGGTCGCCGGGGCGCTCCAGGGCCGGGCCGGAGGTGACCCGGATCGAGGCGCCGAGCTCGGTAGCGATGATCATCGAGAGGCTGGTCTTGCCCAGCCCCGGCGGGCCGGAGAACAGCACGTGGTCGGGCTGTTCGCCGCGCTTAAGCGCGGCGTGCAGGACCAGTTCCAGCTGCTCGCGCACCCGGGCCTGGCCCACGAACTCACTCAGCTTGCGCGGGCGCAGCGTCATCTCGACGTCCTGGTCGCCCAAATCCTGGTGCGGGGTCAGGGAGACGCCGTCATCGGACGGCGGCAAGTCGCCGTTGTCCTCGTACATCAGGCCGACCTCACTTCGGGCCGAGGGTGGCCAGCGCCTTGCGCAGCACCGCCGAGGTGTCCAGGTCGCCGTTGCCCGCGGCCAGCACGGCCTCGACGCCCTGCTCGGCCTGCTTGGCCGAGAAGCCCAGGCCCACCAGCGCCTCGGACACCTCAGAACGGACCTGGCCGCGGTCCACCGTCGCCGCCGGACCGGCCGCGGTCCCGGCCACCACCCCGACCTTGTCGCGCAGCTCCAGGATCAGCCGCTCGGCGCTCTTCTTGCCGATGCCGGGCACCTGCGTGAGCACCGTCAGGTTGCCGTCGGCCAGCGCGTGGCAGAGCCGGTCGGGCGCGAGTACCGCGAGAGTGGCCAGCGCGAGCCGGGGGCCGACACCGGAGGCGGTCTGCAGCATCACGAAGAGGTCGCGGGCCTCGGCGTCGGCAAAGCCGTAGAGCGTCAGCGAGTCCTCGCGCACGATCAGCGACGTCCACAGCCGCGCCTCCTCGCCGCGACGCAGCCCGGCCAGCGTGACCGGAGTGGCGTGCACCGCCATGCCCACGCCGCCGACTTCGATCACGGCGTGGTCCAGCCCGACGGACAGCACCGGACCTCGCACCGTAGAGATCATCGGGAAATCCCTCCTGTTCGAGCCCGGGTGGCCTGTTGTGCGGCCCTCAACCGGGCGCGGTGGTTTCGGGCGAGCGCGGCTGCCCGGGCCTCCGCCGCGGCGAGCCGGGCCGCCATCGGGGCCCGCCACAGGTGACAGACCGCCAGCGCCAGCGCGTCTGCGGCGTCGGCCGGTTTGGGTGTCGCAGCCAGCCCGAGGATCTTGGTGATCATCATTGCGACCTGGCGCTTGTCGGCGCGGCCGGAACCGCTGACGGCGGCCTTGACCTCGCTCGGCGTGTGGAAGGCCACCGGCAGGTTGCGCCGGGCGGCGGTCAGCGCGACGACGCCGGAGACCTGCGCGGTGCCCATCACGGTGCGCACGTTGTGCTGGCTGAAGACACGCTCGATCGCCACCACCTCGGGGCTGTGCTCGTCCATCCACTGCTCCACCACGTCGGCGACCGCCAGCAGCCGACTGGCCAGCTCGTCCTCGGGCGGGGTGCGCGCCACGCCGACCGCGACGCAGGCGACCTCCCGGCCCCTACCGCCGTCAACCACGCCGAGCCCGCAGCGGGTCAGCCCGGGGTCGACTCCCAGCACGCGCACGACGCCACCCGCCCTAGCCCTCGCCTGATGAACATTCGTTCGAATCCTATCGAAACGCCGAGCACCGACCCCGCACCGACACGCGCGCGCTTCCCCCGATGCGGGAAGGCGTGGGCCATCAGGGGCCGTCGGTGCCGGGGGTCCAGCTCTCCGGCAGGCCACTGTCGGTCAGGATCGGCTGGTACTCGCGGAAGCCGCCCGGCGCGTCGGGCTGCCAGGGGAACTTGCCGCCCTCCGGGCTCGACGCGATCAGCTGCACCGCCGGGAAGTCCGGCCCGTTGTAGACCAGGAACGCGCTGCCCAGGTACTCCGGGTAATGCTGCAACGCGACCTTCTCGAAGGTGATCGGGCAGCCCTGCAGGAATCCGTCGTAGAGCTGCCCCGGCTGGAACCGCTCGCCCCTGCCCACCCGCTCCACGTAGGCGTTTACCACCGTGTGCGCGACCTCCTGGGGCAGCCCGATCACGACGACCTCGGGCTTTCCGAAGCGCCGCCACGCGCCCACCGAGAACGCGTACGCCGCGCCGCGGTCGTCGCCCGCCACGTGCATCACCGCGGCGCCGTGCTCGTCCGCGGTGTTCACCATCCACTTGCGCAGAGCCTCATCAGTGTCGACCACGGCCGCCATTCTGCCCGCGAACCAAAACCGCCCCCGCCGGCACCCGGGGCACTGGGCCACTGTGGACACCGACGGGAGCGGTCCGGGCACGGCTCGTGTCAGCCGACCTCGGCCATGACGTCATCGGAGACGTCGAAGTTGACAGCGTCAATACGTCAGGCGTTGACCTCTTCAAGCACCGAGTCGGAGACGTCGAAGTTGGCGAAGACGTTCTGCACGTCGTCGCAGTCCTCGAGCGCGTCGATCAGCTTGAAGATCTTGCGGACGCCCTCGGCATCCAGCTCGACGTTGACCGAGGCCAGGAAGTTGGTCTCCGCCGAGTCATACTCGATGCCCGCCGCCTGCAGCGCCTTGCGCACCTCGACCACGTCGGTCGGGTCGGCCAGGATCTCGTAGCTCTCCCCGAGGTCGTTGATCTCCTCGGCGCCAGCATCCAGCACCGCCGAGAGCACGTCGTCCTCGCTGAGGCCGTTCTTCGGCAGCAGCACGACGCCCTTGCGATTGAACAGGTACGCCACCGAGCCCGCGTCGGCCATCGAGCCGCCGTTGCGGGTCATCGCGGTGCGGACCTCGCCAGCCGCCCGGTTGCGGTTGTCGGTCAGGCACTCGACCAGCATCGCGACGCCGTTGGGGCCGTAGCCCTCGTACATGATCGTCTGCCAGTCGGCGCCGCCGGCTTCTTCACCGGCACCTCGCTTGCGCGCCCGCTCGATGTTGTCCAACGGCACCGAGTTCTTGCGCGCCTTCTGGATGGCGTCGTACAGGGTCGGGTTGCCCTCGGGGTCGCCCCCACCGGTCCGCGCGGCAACCTCGACGTTCTTGATCAGCTTCGCGAAGAGCTTGCCGCGCTTGGCGTCGAGGGCGGCCTTCTTGTGCTTGGTGGTGGCCCACTTTGAGTGGCCGCTCATCTCTCCTCCGTCGGTCTACGCCTGCGCTGCGGTATTCAGCCGCGCTTGACGATCTTTACGAAATAGCGGTGCACGCGCTCGTCCCCGCCAACCAGCTCCGGGTGGAAGGAGGTGGCGAGCACCGGTCCCTGCGCAACCGCGACGATCCTACCGGCGGCCTCGTTCCGCCCGGTGTTGTCCGGGTGGTCGGGCACGGTCGCCAGCACCTTCACATCGGCGCCGACCTTCTCGACCCACGGTGCGCGGATGAACACCGCGTGCACCGGCCCGTCCGGAATGCCCGCGAAGTCCAGGTCGGTCTCGAAGGAGTCGACCTGCCGCCCGAAGGCGTTGCGCCGCACGACGATGTCGAGCGCGCCCAGCGGGCTGACCGCCGGCGGCTCCCGGTCCTCGTCGAGCACCTCGCCGGAGAGCATGATCATCCCGGCGCACGAGCCGTAGGCCGGCAACCCCGCCGCGAGCCGCTCGCGCAGCGGCTCGTAGAGCTCGAAGGTGTCCAGCAGGCGGGTCATCGTGGTCGACTCGCCGCCCGGCACCACGATGCCGTGCACAACGGCCAATTCCTCGGGGCGGCGGACCGGCCGGGCATCGGCCCCGCTGCGCTCCAGCGCGGCCAGGTGCTCTGCCACGCCGCCCTGCAGCGCGAGGACTCCGATCACGGGTTTCGTCACGGTTCCGATTCTCCTGCACTTCCGCCCGCAGCCGAAGCCCGGGATGCGTCGTTCGCGAGCCAGCGCCCGGCGCCGCCGCAATTTCAATTGGAAATCGAAGGTCCGATTGAAATTGCGGCGAACCGAGGACCTACAGCGCGATGCCGGTGAGCCGGAGCAGGGCCGTGCTGGCGGCCGCGGCCACCACCACGAGAACGAACGGGGCCCGGCGCCAGGCCAGTACACCGCCGACCGCGACACCCGCGAAGCGGGCCCAACCGGCGAAGCCACCGGACTCGAACGCCGTGCTGTTGGCGACGAACGCCGCGAGCAGCACGATCGCGGCGATCGACATCAGCTGCTCCCACCGGTCGGAGATCCGGATCCGGCCGCGCAGCAACGGGCCGGCCAGGCGCATGGCGTAGGTGCCCGCAGCGAGCGCGAAGACCACTCCGAGCGTCATCTGGCCGCCTCCCCCGCCAGTCGCTTCGGCAGCGGCAGCGCGGCCGCCAGGCCGACCAGCCCGGCCATCACGGGCAGGCCTTCGGGCAGCAGCGGGGTGGTGAGCACGGCGACCAGCGCACCCACCGCGACCGCCCGCAGGGTCCGGAATTGGCGCAGCGACGGCATTATCAGCGCGAGCAGCGCCGCGGGCATCGCGGCGTCCAGGCCGAAGGCACCGGGGTCGCCGACGCCTTGTCCGAGGAGCCCGCCGAGGAACACCGACGGGGCCCAGGCGCAGTACAGCGCGATGCCGGTCAGCCAGTACGCGCGCTTCTTCTCGGCGACGGTGTCCTGCGCGAGCGCGAACGCGACGGATTCGTCGACCATCAGGTGGCTACCGATCAACCGGCTCGGCCAACCTCGGTCCAGCAGTCCGCCGACTGCCACGCCGAACGGGAGGTGGCGGGCGTTGAGCATCAGTGCGCCGAGTACGGCGGTGACCGGAGCAGCACCGGCCGTGACCAGGCCGACCGCCATGAACTCCGAGCCGCCGGCGAACACGACCGCGCCCATCAGCGTGATCATCCACAGCGGTACGCCCTTGCTCACCGCGATGGCGCCGAGCGAGGCGCCGACGATGGCCATGGCCGCCGCCATCGAAAGCACGTCGCGCAGCAGCGCATCCCGCCAGAATCCCGCTCGTGTTCGCTCTAACGTACTCACGTTCGCTATCCTGAACACCGAAGGCCGTGTTCGTCAAACCGAATTCAAGGACCGATAGAGCGAACAGCCATGAGTGAGACCGAGAACACCGCGGCCGCGCCGCCACTGGAGACCATCGCCGCCTCCCTCCGCCGCGAACGAGACCGCGCCGGGCTGACCCTCACCGAACTCGCCCGGCGCGCTGGGATCGCGAAGTCCACCCTGTCGCAGCTCGAATCAGGCACCGGAAACCCCAGCGTGGAAACGCTGTGGGCGCTCGGCGTGGCACTGGGAGTGCCGTTCAGCCGCCTCGTCGACCCGCCGACTCCGCAGGTGCGCGTCGTCCGAGCCGGCCAGGTCCCGCTCGTGCGCTCGGAGCAGTCGACCTACGCCGCGGCGCTGCTGTCCTCGGGCCGCTCCGGCGCCCGCCGCGACCTCTACGTCCTGGAGCTGGAGCCGGGCGGAGCCCGCCACGCGGACGCCCACATCCCGGGCTCCGTCGAACACGTCGTCCTGACCTCGGGGCGCTTGCGAGCGGGCCCGAAGGAGCACCCAGTGGAGATGGAGGTGGGCGACTACATCTCCTTCTCCGGCGACGTCCCCCACGTCTACGAAGCCCTCGAACCGAGCACCAAAGCGGTCCTCGTCATGGAACACGCCTGATGGCGATCACGAATGACATGAAGGGCGCCTCCGACCGACGCAGCCGGCCATCGGCGCCCTTCACCCTGCACGCGATCGCGCTTACCAGCCGCGTTGGGCGTAGCGCTGCTGTTCGGTCAGGTCATCGAGGTTGATGCCGACCATCGCCTCGCCGAGGCCGCGCGAGACCTTCGCGATCACGTCCGGGTCGTCGTAGAACGTTGTCGCCTTGACGATCGCCTCGGCGCGCTTCGCGGGGTCGCCGGACTTGAAGATGCCCGAGCCGACGAAGACCCCTTCCGCGCCCAGTTGGCGCATCATCGCCGCATCGGCCGGGGTCGCGATGCCGCCCGCGGTGAACAGCACGACCGGCAGCTTCCCGGTCTTGGCGATCTCCCGGACCAGCTGCACAGGAGCGCGCAGCTCCTTCGCCGCGACGTAGAGCTCGTCGTCGCCGAGCACCGAGAGCCGCCGCATCTCGGCCCGGATCTGCCGCATGTGCCGGGTCGCCTCGACGACGTTCCCGGTGCCGGCTTCGCCCTTGGAGCGGATCATCGCCGCGCCTTCGGAGATGCGCCGCAGGGCTTCGCCGAGGTTGGTCGCGCCGCACACGAACGGCACGGTGAACGCCCACTTGTCGATGTGGTTGACCTCGTCGGCCGGTGTGAGCACCTCGGACTCGTCGATGTAGTCCACGCCCAGCGACTGCAGCACCTGCGCCTCGACGAAGTGGCCGATGCGCGCCTTGGCCATCACGGGGATGGACACGGCGTCGATGATGCCCTCGATCATGTCCGGGTCGGACATCCGGGCTACCCCGCCCTGGACGCGGATGTCGGCGGGCACCCGCTCCAGCGCCATCACCGCGACCGCGCCGGCGGCCTCAGCGATCTTGGCCTGCTCGGGCGTGACCACGTCCATGATCACGCCGCCCTTGAGCATTTCGGCCATGCCCCGCTTGACTCCGTCCGTACCGGTCTGGGCGTTGCCGGTCGTGTCCTTGGCGTCGACGGTCGTCACCTTCGGCCTTCCTGTTGTCGGTGCTCTGCCGGGACCAGGCTATTCCGGAACTGGACCATTTCCACGGTCCACTAACCCCGAATTCCGGTAGTCCACTTGTGGCCACCGGAAACCACCTGCACGGCGGGTGACCACCGGCCTTGCACGACCCGAACACGAGGTGTGTGATCGGAGACACAGCTGGTCGCCGGGAGCGTGCAGGGAGTTGACTCATGGGCAGCAAACAAAGCGGCACGGTAGGAGGGCCGGCGATCCCGGCCCCCTCAGAACCCGCGAAGATCCGCAACGTCGTGCTGGTCGGCCCGTCGGCGGCCGGCAAAACAACGCTCGCCGAGGCGATGCTGGCCGCCACCTCGACGATCCCGAGAACCGGGCTGGTCACCGAGGGCACCACGGTGTGCGACCACGAGCCCGCCTCGATCGAGCAGCAACGATCCATCGGCCTCGCCGTCGCGCCGATGCACCACGGCGACATCAAGATCAACCTGATCGACACACCCGGCTACGCGGACTTCGTCGGCGAGCTGCGCGCCGGGCTGCGCGCCGCGGACGCCGCGTTGTTCGTGGTAGCGGCGGCCGAAGGCGTCGACCCCGCGACCCGTGCGATCTGGCAGGAGTGCGCGGCGGTCGGCATGCCGCGCGCGGTGATCATCGCCCGGCTGGACCAGCCGCGCGCGGACTTCGAAACCGCGTTGCTGAGTTG
This sequence comes from Saccharopolyspora sp. NPDC000995, assembly GCF_053599315.1. NCBI lineage: Bacteria > Bacillati > Actinomycetota > Actinomycetes > Pseudonocardiales > Pseudonocardiaceae > Saccharopolyspora > Saccharopolyspora sp. NPDC000995. Next base: position 17,329 of record NZ_JBSFLZ010000011.1, on the reverse strand, counting down.
CCAGGACGCCTTCGGCTCCGGGGTACTGCCGCTGTACCTGCCGCACTCCGACGCGGAAGGCGAGGTCTTCGGGCTGGTCGGCCTGCTCACCGAGCAGGTCTACGAGCTCGGCGGCACCATCGCGGCCGACGAGCGGCTGCGCGAGCAGATCGACCAGCCGCGCGGCGAGCTCATCGAGGCGATCATCGCCGAGAGCGAGGACGAGTCGCTGATGGACCGCTACCTCAACGGCGAACAGATCGACGAGGACACGTTGATCGCCGACCTGGAGAAGGCGGTGGCCCAGGGCGGCCTGCACCCGGTGCTGCCGGTGTGCTCGATGACCGGGGTCGGCATCCGCGAGGTGCTCGACGGCATCCGGCGCGGCTTCCCGTCGCCGCTGGAGCACCCGCTGCCGGAGTTCACGGACCCGCAAGGCCTCAACCCGCGCACGCTCACTCCGGCCCCGGACGGGCCGCTGGCGGCCGAGGTGGTGCACACCTCGGTCGACTCGTACGTGGGCCGCGTGTCGTTGGCGCGAGTGTTCTCCGGCACGCTGCGCCCGGAGCGGCCGGTGCACGTCTCCGGTCACGGCATGGCCGAGCGCGGGCACCCCGACCACGACGAGGACGAGCGGGTGGCGCACCTGTACTCGCCGCTGGGCGTGAACCTGCGTGAGGTGCCGCACTGCATCGCCGGCGACTTGTGCGCGCTGACCAAGATCGGCTCGGCCGAGACCGGTGACACGCTGTCCGATCCATCGGAGCCGCTGCTGCTCAAGCCGTGGCCGATGCCGGAGCCGCTGCTGCCGATAGCCGTCACCGCGCACACCCGAAGCGACGAGGACGCGTTGGCGCGCAACCTCAACCGGCTGATCGCCGCCGATCCGAGTCTGCGGTTGGAGCGCGACAGCGAGACCCACCAGCTGGTGCTGTGGTGCATGGGCGAAGCGCACGCGGAAGTCGTGTTGCAACGGCTGCGCGAAGGCGGCGCGGAGGTCGACACGGTGCCCGTTCGGGTGCCCTTGCGGCAGACCTTCGCCCAGCCCTCCAAGGGCCACGGGCGGCACGTCAAGCAGTCCGGTGGGCACGGCCAGTACGCGGTGTGCGACGTCGAGGTCGAGCCGCTGCCGCGCGGTTCGGGCGTCGAGTTCGCCGACCGAGTGGTCGGCGGCGCGGTGCCGCGGCAATTCATCCCGAGTGTGGAGAAGGGGGTGCGGGCGCAGATCGAGAAGGGCATCAACGAGGGCGTCCCGCTGGTGGACCTGCGGGTCACGCTGGTGGACGGCAAGGCGCACAGCGTCGACTCCTCCGACGCGGCGTTCCAGGCCGCCGGCGCGCTGGCGCTCAAGGCCGCAGCCGAGCAAGCGGGGCTGATCACGCTGGAGCCGGTCGACGAGGTCGCGGTGCGCATCCCCGACGAGCATCTCGGGGCGGTGCTCGGCGACTTGTCCAGCCGACGCGGCAAGGTGATCGGAACCGAGCCGGAGGACGGCGGGTGGACCGTGGTGCGCGCGCACGTGCCGGCGAGCGAACTCGTGCGCTACACGGTCAACGTGCGGTCGCTGAGCTCCGGCAGCGCGACCTATACGCGGCAGTTCGAGAGCTACGAACCGATGCCCGAGTCGCTCATCCCGCAGAAGTGACCGCCTCGCCGGTCCTGTGCGATTTCAATGGAAATCGAAGGTTCGATTTTTATTGAAATCGCGGGAACCCCGGGGGGAAGGGCGTATCAGAGGTCTCGGTAGGAGGCGTGGACGGCGATCAGGCGTTGGGCGATCGTGGTCAGCGACAGCACCACCAGCAGCCAGACCGCGACGTCCAGCACGTACGGCATACCCAGGCCGTGGAGGCCGGTGCCGACCAGGACCACGAGGAACCGTTCAGCGCGCTCCGCGAGACCGCCGTCGGCGCTGAGGCCGTTGGCCTCAGCGCGCGCCTTCACGTACGAGATCACCTGGGCGCCGACCAGGCAGATCAGCAACGCCAGGCCTCGCAGGTGGTTCACCTCGACGACCAGCGACCACCACACCAGCGCGCCGAACAGCGCGCCGTCGACCAGCCGGTCGCAACTCGCGTCCAGCACACCGCCGAACTGCGTCGCCTTACCGCCGGCCCGCGCCATCGCGCCGTCGAGGATGTCGAACATCAGAAACACCGTGACCACCGCGGTGCCCACGAACAGCTGGCCGCGCGGGAAGAACCAGAGCGCCGCGGCGATGCTGGCGGCCGTGCCGGTCACCGTCACCGCGTTCGGCGACAGCCCGAGGCGAACCAAGCCCGCGCCGATCGGGTCGGTCAGTCGCGATAGAGAAGCCCGCGCGAAGATGTTGATCATTTCTTGTAGTGTCAGCCGCCTGTGCACCGAGTTGTCCTTTCCTGCAGATTAGCCGTCGGTGATCAGCGGCACCGGCAGACGTCCGAGTACTCGGGCACAGTGAGCTCGGACACAGCTCGGAATGATTGAAGCTTCAAGGGCGTTTGGATGGGTGAAACTCCCATCACGTTCTTTCCTTGGAGGCAACATGACAGCAACGGCGCAGATCTCCGGCTACGTCGCGGGTACCTGGGACATCGACACCGTCCACTCGGACATCACGTACTCCGTCCGCCACATGGGCGTCGGCAAGTCCCGCGGCCGGTTCGGCAGCTTCCAGGGCGAAATCGTCACCGCTGCCGACCCGCTGGAGTCGACGGTCACGGCCACGATCGACGCCTCGTCGATCGAGACCGGCAACGCCGACCGCGACGCGCACGTGCGCAACGCCGACTTCCTTGACGTTGAGCAGTTCCCCACCGCGACCTTCCGCTCCACCGGCGTCCGCCAGGACGGCGACGAGTTCGTGATCGACGGCGAGTTCACCCTGCACGGTGTCACCAAGCCGGTGTCGCTGCAGACCGAGCTGGGCGGTTTCGCCGAAGGCCTGCTTGGGCTTTCCGCCAAGGTCGTCCTCAACCGCACCGACTTCGGCGTGGGCCCGGCCGGTGGCGCCATGATAGGCGAGAAGATCACCATCAACCTCGACATCGAGGCCAAGCTCCGCAGCTGAGCTCACGACGTTGCAGCGGGCCGAGGACGACCACGTCCTCGGCCCGCTGTGCCGTCCCGGTGCAGTTTCAACTGAAACTGCGCAACTCGTGGGGACCGCAGTTTCAACTGAAACTGGCGACCAACCGGTCAGTCCGCTTCAGACCAGGCGTCGGCCAGCAGCTGCCAGGTCTCGCCGAGCAGCTGCGGCAGCACCTTGGTGTGGCCGATGACCGGCATGAAGTTCGAGTCGCCGCCCCAGCGGGGCACCACGTGCTGGTGCAGGTGCGCGGCAATGCCCGCCCCCGCCACCGGCCCCTGATTGAGCCCGATGTTGAACCCGTGCGGCGCGGAAACCCGCCGGATCACCCGCATCGCCCGCTGCGTGTACTCGGCGACCGCCACCGTCTCCGCCGCGCTGAGCTCGGTGTAGTCGGCCACGTGCCGGTACGGCAGCACCATCAGGTGCCCCGGGTTGTACGGGTACAGGTTGAGGATCGCAAAGACCAGCTCGTCGTGCGCGACGATCAGCGTCTCATCGTCCGGCCTCCCCGACTCGATCAGCCGGCAGAACGGGCAGCCGTCGCTGTCGTCGCCCTCCGGCTTGTTCTCGCCCTGGATGTAGGCCATCCGGTGCGGGGTCCACAGCCGCTGCAACGCGTCCTGGACGCCGACGCCGTGCTGCTCGGTCAGCTCCACGCCCTCCGGGCCGTGAACTTCCCTCACGCCCGCTCCGCCTGGAAGTTCGCCGCGGTCGGCGACGCGTTCTCGCGGCGCCCGATCCAGTCCTCCAGCGCGGCGACCGCGGTGTCCACCGGGACCCCGTTGATCTGGCTGCCGTCGCGGAACCGGAACGACACCGCGTCGGCCTCCACATCCTTGCCGCCGGCCAGCAGCAGGAACGGCACCTTCTGCGTGGTGTGGGTGCGGATCTTCTTCTGCATCCGGTCGTCGCTGGTGTCGACATCGACGCGGATCCTCTTGTCTCGCAACGCCTTCGCTACCTGCTGCAGGTGCTCGACGTGCTCGTCGGCGATCGGGATGCCGACCGCCTGCACCGGCGCCAGCCAGGCCGGGAAGGCACCCGCGTAGTGCTCGGTGAGCACCCCGAAGAACCGCTCGATCGAGCCGAACAGCGCGCGGTGAATCTTGATCGGCCGCCGCTTGCTGCCGTCCGGCGCGGTGTACTCCAGGTTGAACAACTCCGGCAGGTGGTAGTCGACCTGGATCGTCGACATCTGCCAGCTGCGGCCCAGCGCGTCCTTGGCCTGCACGGAGATCTTCGGGCCGTAGAACGCCGCCCCGCCCGGGTCCGGCACCAGGTCCAGACCGGAGTCCACGGCGGCGGTGCGCAACGCCTCGGTGGCCACCGCCCAGCTCTCGTCGCTGCCGACGTACTTCTCGTCGTTGCGGGTGGACAGCTCCAGGTAGAAGTCGTCCAGGCCGTAGTCGCGCAGCAGGTCCAGCACGAAGCCCAGCAGCGACTTCAGCTCGTCCTGCAGCTGCTCGGGGGTGCAGTAGATGTGCGCGTCGTCCTGCGTCATGCCGCGCACCCGGGTCAGCCCGTGCACCACGCCGGACTTCTCGTACCGGTACACCGACCCGAACTCGAACAGCCGCAGCGGCAGCTCCCGGTAGGAGCGCCCACGCGAGCGGAAGATCAGGTTGTGGAACGGGCAGTTCATCGGCTTGAGGTAGTAGTCCACGCCCGGCTTGCGCAGCTCGCCGCCTGCGTCGCGCTCCTCGTCGAGGTGCATCGCCGGAAACATGCCGTCCTTGTACCAGTCCAGGTGCCCGGAGGTCTTGAACAGCGTGTCCTTGGTGATGTGCGGGGTGTTGACGAACTCGTAGCCCGCCTGCTCGTGCCGCTTGCGGGAGTAGTCCTCCAGCTCACGGCGGATGATGCCGCCCTTCGGGTGGAACACCGGCAGCCCGGAGCCGATCTCGTCCGGGAAGGAGAACAGGTCCAGCTCGGCGCCGAGCCGCCGGTGGTCGCGGCGTTCGGCCTCGGCGAGCCACTCCAGGTGCTGGTCGAGCTTCTCCTTGGACTCCCAGGCCGTGCCGTAGACCCGCTGCAGCTGCGGGTTGTTCTGGTTGCCCCGCCAGTACGCGGCGGCCACCCGCATCAGCCTGACCGCCGGGATGAACCGGGTGTGCGGCACGTGCGGGCCGCGACACAGGTCGCCCCAGACGACCTCGCCATGCCGGTCGATGTTGTCGTAGACGGTCAGCTCGCCGCCGCCGACCTCCATCACCTCGCTGGTGTCCACATCGGACTTGATGTCCACCAGCTCCAGCTTGTACGGCTCGCCCGCCAGCTCCTCCTTGGCGGCGTCGACCGACTCCAGCCTGCGGCGGGAGAACTTCTGCCCGGACTTGATGATCTGCTTCATGCGCTTCTCCAGCGCCTGCAGGTCCTCCGGGGTGAACGGGCGGTCGACGTCGAAGTCGTAGTAGAAGCCGTCCCGGACCGGCGGGCCGATCCCCAGCTTCGCGTCGGGGAAGAGGTTCTGCACCGCCTGCGCCAGCACGTGCGCCGCGGAGTGCCGGATGACGCTGCGGCCGTCCTCGGTGTCGGCGGCGACCGCCTCCACCTCGACGTCGGCCTCCGGCGCCCACGCGAGGTCGCGCAGGTTGCCCTCCGCGTCGCGGACCACCACGACCGCCTCCGGCCCCTTCGACTGCAGACCCGCTTCCGCGACCGCCTCGCCCGCAGTAGTGCCCGCCGGAACCTTCACCCGGAGAGCTTGTTGAGCTTGGGAAGGCTGAACGGACACGATCACTCCTAGGCTGGGCCGACCCACCGACCGGCGCGGATGCACTTCGCTTACCGATGCTATCGGCCTGTCGCCACCACATTTCCCCCGCTCCCCGCAGCGCGGGGATCAGGTGGTTGCTCAGCGAATCGCCGCGACGTACTGCTCGATCTCCAGCGCCGATGCGCGGTCGCCGGCGTAGGGGCCCTCAACCGTGCTGACGCCGAGCTCGCGCAGCCGGTCGGCCTGCACTTCGGTGCGCACCCCGGTGGCGAGCACCGGCAGCCCCAGCAGTCGCGCGCCCCCGACAGCGGCGACGACCAGGTGCTGGTCCAGCGGGTCCGGGTCGCCCGGGTCGGCCAGGCCGGCCACGTGCGGCCCGTCGATGCGCACCCCGGCCAGCGGCAGACCGCGCAGCCTGCCCAACCGCGCGCCGTCCTCGCCGAACTCGTTGACCACCAGCTTGATGCCCATGTCGGCGAAGATCTCCAGGGTGTCGACCGGGTCGCCCTGGTGGTCGAACAGGGCAGACCCCGGCAGCCCCAGCGCCAGCGCGCCCGGCGGCAACCCGGTGCGCCGCAAGATGCCCTGCACGTCGGCGACGAGCTCCGGGTCGCGGCAGTGTCGCTGCGACAGGTTCACCGTCGGGACCGGGGCCGCCGGACCGAGCTGTCGCACCCAGCGCGCCGCGTGCCCGCAGACCTGCTCCAGCGCCCAGCTGCCGAGCCGGACGATCAGCCCGGTCTCCTCCGCCAGCCCCAGGAACCGCTCCTCGCCCAGCTCACCGAACTCCCGGTGGTCCCAGCGCACGGCGGCGATGGCGCCCGCGAGCGAGCCGGTGGCCAGGTCTTCGATCGGCTCGTACTCAACGAAGAGCTCGCGCTGGTCCAGGGCCGCGGGCAGCGCCGCCGAGAGCTTGAACCGGTCGCGCGCCGCCGCGTTGCGCTCGGGATCGAACAACACCCACTGCGCGCGGCCGTCGCTCTTGGCCCGGTAGAGGGTGATGTCGGCGTCCCGCATCAACGCCTCCGCGTCGGTGCCGGCCACCTCGCGCTCCACGACGCCGACGCTGGCCGAAGCGCTGAGCTCGTGCGCGCCGATCAGCACCGGCCGCGTGATCTCCCGCAACAGGCGTTCCACCAGGCCTATCACCGGGCCTGCGCCGCTCGAGTCGGGCACCAGCACCACGAACTCGTCGCCACCCATCCGCGCTGCGACCGCGCCCACCTCCGCGGCTATCGCCTCCAGGCGTTGCGCGACCTGCCGCAACAACCGGTCGCCGATCGGATGGCCGAGGCTGTCGTTGACCGCTTTGAACCCGTCGAGGTCGAAGAAGCACAGCCCCACCCGGCGGCCCGGGCGCGTCGGCTCCAGCGCGGTCTCCAGGCTGGATCCCAGCTTGGTGCGGTTGGCCAGGCCGGTCAGCGGGTCCCGGATGGCCTGCTGGCGGAAGTGCTCCTGGAGCATGTGCCGGTCGGTGATGTCCTCGTAGAGCAGCACCAGGTAGTCCGGTTCGCCGCGGGCGTCGCGGACCAGCGACGCGGACAGCTGGGTCCACACGTGCGCGCCATCGGGAGCGGTGAAGCGGAGGTCCAGGAAGCTCCGGTCCGCGACGCCGGCCGCCAGCTCTGCGATGGTGCCGGTCAGCTGCGCCAGCCACGACTCGTCGGCGAGCTCGAACACGGTGCCGCCGACGAGCTGGGCCTGCGGGCGCCGGAAGATCCGCGCCAACGCCCCGTTAATCTCCTCCACCACCCCGTCCAGCGTGACGACCGCGATGCCCAGCGCCGAGGAGGTGAAGACCGCCCGCGAGCGCGCCTCGCTGGCCCGCAGCGCCTCCTCAGCCACGTCCCGGGCGTCCGACACGGCGCGCTGGATCACTTCCTGCTCCCGCAGTGTCTGCTCCCGCAGCGCCCCGGCGAACCCGGCGGCCAGCTCGCTGAGCGCCTCGATCAGCCTGCCCGGGTCGGTCTCCCGGATTCTCGGCAGCTCCGTGGCGAGCTGCCTCAGCGTGCTGGCCAGCGCCGCCGAGTTGGTGAGGTGCACCCCGACGAGCCGTTCGCCGATGCCGCGCGCGGCATCGACCGGTCCGCCGTCGAGGACCAACAGCAGCTCGTCGACGCATTCGGCCAGGAAGGCCTCGACGTCGGAGCGGCCCATCGGGACATAGCTGGTGTGGATGATCTCGCAGGTCCACTGCCTCACCACGTCCTCCAGTCCCAGCTCCCCGCCGTCGGCGGCCGATCCCCCCGTTCCTGGCATGCGCGTCACACCTTGCGGGCCACGGCCCCATAGACGATCGACCGCTCCGGCTTCTCCCAGACGTCCTTCGGGGAATCGGGGCGCCAATCGGGCACGTAGACCACGCCCGGATCGACGATCTCGAAGTCGGACACCAGCTCGGCGACCTCGTCGCGGGTGCGCAGCGTGACCGGGTTGGTGCTGCTCTTGTACAGCTCGACCAGGCCCTGGACGCCTTCCGGGTAATGGTCGCCGGTGACGTGGGAGAAGCCGAGGTAGCTGCCGGCCGGGAGTCGGTCGTGGTAGCTGCGGATCACCTCGCGGGGCTTTTTGCTGTCCGGGACGAAGTGCACCAGCGCGACCATCATGACCGCGATGGGCTGGGAGAAGTCGAGCATCCGCCGGGTCTCCGAAGCGTCCAGGACGGCGTCGACGTCGACCAGGTCGGCTTGCACAATCGTGGCGTTCTCGTTGCTGTTGAGGATCGAGCGGCTGTGCGCCACGGCGACCGGCTCGTTGTCGACGTAGACCACGCGGACAGCGGGGTCGACGGCCTGCGCGATCTCGTGCACATTGCCCGCGGTGGGGATCCCCGAGCCGATGTCCAAGAACTGGCGCACGCCCTGGTCGAGGCAGTACCGAACCGCGCGGCGCAGGAAAGCCCGGTTGTTCCGGGCCACCTCTTGCACGTTCGGCACGACCTCCATGACCTTGCGGCCGAGTTCGCGGTCGACGGCGAAGTTGTGGGCCCCGCCGAGGTAGAAGTCGTAGCATCGGGCGGCGCTGGGGTTCTCCAGGTCGACGCCCTCGGGTATCCAATCCGGCCGCTGCTCCACGCGCGTGACCTCCAGCGTTCGGTCTTCCGGCGCCCCGGACCGCAGCTTTGACCACAACCGTCTCGGACTGTCGAACGTCACCGCGCTCGGGAGCGTTGATCAAGCGGCGATCCTACTGTCACCCACCGCTTCGAGTCACCCACTCAACGTCGCCCTGCGGACACCTCCGGATCGGATATGAATATTGTCACCGTCCGCATCGCGGGATCCCGGGTAAGGGGTACCTAAGCTGGTGAGGTCTTGGTGGACGCCCACCACGCCCAGTCATCATGGGCCAGTCAGCGAGCGCCGCCATCCGGCCGATCCGTTCGGACCGGTGCGGGGCGTAGGAGGAGATGGAATGACTCGCCCTCTGCGGGTTGCGATCGTCGGGGCCGGTCCGGCCGGCGTGTACGCCGCCGACATCCTGACCAAGTCCGAGACCCCGGTCGAGATCGACCTGCTGGACCGGATGCCGGCGCCCTACGGCCTGATCCGCTACGGCGTGGCTCCCGACCACCCGCGCATCAAGGGCATCGTCAGCGCGCTGCACCGGGTGCTGGAGAAGCCGGAGATCAGGTTCCTCGGGCACGTTGAATACGGCGTGGACGTCAAGCTGGACGACCTGCGCCACTACTACGACGCGGTCATCTTCGCCACCGGCGCGGACCAGGACCGGGCGCTGGAGGTCCCCGGCATCGACCTGCCGCACAGCTTCGGCGCAGCCGACTTCGTCTACTGGTACGACGGCTACCCGCAGGCCCCGCGCGACTGGACGCTGGACGGCGAGGAGGTCGCGGTGATCGGCGCCGGAAACGTCGCGCTGGACGTGGCGCGGGTGCTGGCCAAGCAGGCCGACGACCTGCTGAGCACCGAGATCCCGGACAACGTGCACGCGGGCCTGAAGGACTCCCGCGTCACCGACGTGCACCTGTTCGCCCGGCGCGGCCCGGCGCAGGCCAAGTTCACCCCCCTGGAACTGCGCGAGCTCGACCACCAGGCCGACGTGGAGATCATCGTGCACCCCGAGGGCTTCGAGCTCGACGAGGCCAGCGAGGCGGCGATCCGCACCAACAACCAGGTCAAGACGATCGTCAAGACGCTGCAGGACTGGGCGCTGCGGGACCCGAAGCACGACACCGCGCGGCGGCTGCACCTGCACTTCCTGCGGTCGCCGGTCGAGGTGCTGGGCACCGACCGGGTCGAGGGCTTCAAAGTCGAGATCATGGAGCTCACCGGCGACGGCAACGTGCGCGGCACCGGCGAGTACGAGACCTACCCGGTGCAGCAGGTCTACCGCGCGGTCGGGTACCTGAGCTCGCCGCTGGCGGACATCCCGTTCGACCACCAGACGGGCACCGTGCCCAACGAGGGCGGCCGGGTGCTGGACCTGGACGGCGAGCACATCGCAGGCGTCTACACCACCGGCTGGATCAAGCGCGGCCCGGTGGGCCTGATCGGCCACACCAAGGGCGACGCGCTGGAGACGATCAACAACCTGCTCGCGGACTTGGCGACGATGCCGAAGGCCGAGGAGCCGTCGGGCGAGAGCATGCTGCGGCTGCTGGAGGATCGCGGCGTCGAGTACACGACGTGGGAGGGCTGGGGCCGCCTGGACGCGCACGAGAAGGCGCTGGGCGAAGCCCAGGGCCGCGAGCGCATCAAGGTCGTCCCCCGCGACGAGATGGTCCGAATCTCCCGCTCCGAGTGAACTTCTCCGAGTGAAGGGCACCTTCCACCAGAAACGCACTCGTCACGTTTCGCCGCTGGTCAGGGCCGCCGGTGTGGATGATCTTGTCGCGTAGCTTGCTACACGTTATGCGACTTGAGATCGACATCGGCGCGGTGCAAGCAGGCGACCAAGCTGGTCACCGGCTCCGCATTGCTGGTGCAGGTCCCGAGCGGCTTCTTGAAGAACCCCAGCGCTGACGGTGCAGCGCGAGGCGGAGACGACCTTCGCCCAGTACGGCGTGCGGTTCGGGCTACGCCGTCGGACCGCACACAGCTCAAGGCGGACGCGCCGGGTGCGCTCAAGGGGCCGAGCGCCCAACGGCGCCTCTCGTAAGCGGCGGGAGCCCGAGTGCGGCTTCACCCTCGACGGGAAGACCTGCCGCAATCGGGGCGACCACTTCTGCCGCCCGAGGGCCGCGCACCGCGGTGGCCTTCTCCGCCGACCTATGCGTCCAACCTGCTGGTCGGCGACGGCGTGGAGAGCGCGAAGACCTACGGCTGCGCGATGGACCGGGGCCAGGCCACCAAGGTCTTCGACGTGGCCGCCCGGATGGTCAAGCTCTCCCCGGTCCTGATGCCGGTCAGGCTGCATCGAGGTTTGGCTGTCGTGACTGTCTCAGGAGGGCTGACTGCTGCGCTAGCTGGCAACGCAGGAGCCGCTCCCCGAAACTACATTGATTCTGCCGAGATTCTCCCGAAAGATCCAACGGTCCGGGAGCGGCTAATTGATGATTGCTTGCGGGATCCGAATTTTCCCGAGCAGCGATAAGCCTTGGCCGAGGCAATCGCCCTCCCGAAAGCCCGGAAGATGGCTGAGCAGCCAGCCCTGTGAATCAGTGGCTTGACTGCAATACGGGACGTAGGGCCTGGATTCGGCGGGTTTAGTCCGTACGACCGGGCAGCCTATCGTGAGATCAACTCCCGCATCGCCCGCCAGCTCGGGACCATCCGCACGCACATGCCTTTTTCGAATGCCGTCCGACAGAGGCCCCAAACAGCGGATGCCACCGGTTGTCGACGAGTTCCACATCGCGCAGGCAACAGCCGACCCGCCCGCGCGCCTTCGGCAAAATCCCCTTTCTTAGCCCCAGTACGTGATTTCGAACGTCGTCCGACCTGTCGGCTGGTATGGAGTATTACGGTGTGGGGGCAAGCACTCGTACCGCGCAAAGGATGGGCACGTTGACCGCGACCCGGATTCCGGACACCACCCAAGCCGAACTCGACACCGTCCTGCAGCGGGCCGCCGACGCCGCCGAAGCCTTCGGCGCGCAGCCGCCCGCCGCCCGCGCCCGCCAGCTCGTCGCCGTCGCCGACGCCCTCGACGCCGCCAGCGACGAGCTGGTGCCGTCGGCGATGGCCGAGTCAAACCTGTCCGAGGGGCGGTTGAGCGGCGAGCTCAAGCGCACCACCTTCCAGCTGCGGCTGTTCGCCGAGGTCCTCGACGAAGGCAGCTACCTGCGGGCCACTCTGGACCGCGCGGACGCCGCATTCCCGCTGGGCGCCAAGCCAGACCTGCGCCGGATTCTGCATCCGATCGGCCCGGTACTGGTGTTCGCGGCGAGCAACTTCCCGTTCGCGTTCTCCGTCGCCGGCGGCGACACCGCCTCGGCGCTCGCGGCGGGTTGCCCGGTGGTGCTCAAGGGCCACCCCGGACACCCGCGGCTCTCGGTGCGCACGGGCGAGATCCTCGCGCAGGCGCTGGCCGCATCCGGCGCCCCGGACGGGGCTTTCCAGGTCGTGCTGGGCTTCGAGGTCGGCACCGCTGCGCTGCAGGACTCGCGGATCAAGGCGGCGGCGTTCACCGGCTCGGTCGCGGCGGGTCGCGCGCTGTTCGACATCGCCAACTCGCGGCCCACGCCGATCCCGTTCTTCGGCGAGCTCGGCAGCCTGAACCCGGTCTTCGTCACGCCCAGCGCGGTGCACGCCCGTGGCGCGGAGATCGCCAAGGGCTACGTGACGTCGTACTCGGGCAACGCCGGGCAGCTGTGCACCAAGCCGGGACTGCTGTTCCTGCCTGCTGACCACGGCCTGGACGAGGCGCTCGCGGCGGAGTCGAAGGCCGTCGCGGCGCACAAGCTGCTCAATGAACGCCTGCACGAGGGCTACTGCGGGCGGCGTGCCGCCGTCACGGAGGTGGCGGGCGTGCGGGTGCTGGCGGAAGGCAGCGTCGATGACGGCGCGATGCCGACGCTGCTGGCCACTGACGTCGACACGCTGCTGGCGAACCGCCAGGAGCTGCTGGAGGAAGTCTTCGGGCCGCTGTCCATTGTGGTCACCTACTCCTCCGAGGACGAGGCCCGGCTCGCGGCCGAGGTGTTCGAAGGCAACCTCACTGCCACGCTGCACGCCGAATCCGACGACGCGGAGTTCGCGGCAACCCTGGTGAGCCGCTTGCGCGAGCGCGCGGGCCGAGTGCTGTTCAACGGCTGGCCCACAGGTGTCGCGGTGTCCCCGGCGATGCAGCACGGCGGCCCGTACCCGGCGGCAACGGACGCCCGCTTCACGTCAGTGGGAACGGCGTCGATCGACCGCTTCCTGCGCCCCGTGACCTACCAGAACGTCCCGCAGGACCTCCTCCCGGAGGCGCTGCGCGACGAAAACCCCTGGGGAATCCCGCAAACCATCCACGAACCCAAGTGACTGGTCGCGCAGAACGGGCACGTCACCGGGAGTGGGTGGGGTTTTCGCGCGAAATCTACTAGTGAAGGGCACCTTCGACCGGATAGTCCTCCGGTCACGGATGCCCTTCACTCCCTTCGCATCACTCACGACGCCTCGACGAGCTCGCCGACGCCGGACCAGCAGACGTGGGTTTCTATCGGTGCCAAGTCCTGCTCGATGAGGTCGTCGAGCCCGTACTCGTCCGGTTGTCCGTGGTCGTCGACCGGGACGACGGCGGCGAGGTACAGCCCGAAGCGATGATCGCCTCGACGGAGCTTCGCCAGCGCCCAGTCGTGCAGGCATCCCTGCCACACGGCCAACGATTCGTCCCCGGGCAACGGCTCGACGAGCAGCAACTTGTCGTAGGAGCCGATCGATTCGAGCGTAGACCCTACTGAGTAGGTCCTACGATGATCTATTCCACGTTCGGGTCATGGTCGCGAGCCATGACCACCTGATGGGATGTACCGGATTCGTGACACGAGAGAGGACGAGCGTGAGCGCTTCCGACCTGTCTGAGGTGTTAACGATCAGTCCCACAGTGGGACGGCGCTGGCTCGCTCAGGAAGTTCGTCGACTTCGCGAAGCTGCCGGGCTGAAGCAGAGCGAGGTCGCCAAACGTCTCCGATGCAACCCTTCGAAGATCGGCCACATGGAGAGCATGCGAAACACGATCAGCGGCCCTGACCTGGAAGTCATGCTCTCGTTCCTCGGCGTACCGCCGGAACGCATCGACTGGTACCTCCAGCTCGCCGACGTGGCAATGAAAGGGGCTGGTGGGACGGTAACCGCGCGATCCCCGACTGGTTCTCCCTCTACATCGGACTCGAATGGGGAGCCAGCGAAATCCACGAGTGGGATCTGGGATACGTGTCAGGTCTGCTTCAGACAAGGTCATACGCGGCAGCGGTGATTCGCGATGGCCTAACGGCCACTGATCGCCATTTTGAAGAGCAGACGGAACTTCGTTTGCACCGGCAGACGGCGCTTGATCGAGCGGAATACCCGTTGAAACTCCATGCGATCGTTGACGAGGCCGCTCTGCGACGCCGGGTCGGAAGTACGCAGGTGATGAGCGAGCAACTGGAGTTCCTCGTTACGGTCAGCCGTCACCGGCAGGTCACGTTGCAAGTCATCCCGTTCGAAGCAGGGCCGCATCGGGGCCAACTGGGGTCATTTCAGTGGCTTGGTTTTCCGAGACCAGACGATCCTGGCGTCGTCTATGTCGAGAATCAGAAGGGCGGCCTGTACCTCGAAGAGTCCCACGAGATCACCGGGTTCCATGAAGAGTTCGCGCAGCTGGAGCAAAGAGCGCTATCGCCCGCAGAATCTACGAAGTTCCTGACCAAGCTAGTGGGGGACACAGCATGAACACCCATGTCTCCGAGTTAGCCAACGTGGCCTGGCGTCGGAGCAGCCGGAGCGGCTCAGGTGGCGGAGCGTGCGTCGAAGTCGGCGTCGTGTGGCGCAAGAGCAGCTACAGCGGCCCGAATGGCGGCGAGTGCGTTGACGTTGGGCTTGGGGCCTCGGTAACCGGGGTTCGGGATTCGAAGGATCCGGGTGGTCCGGCGCTTTTGTTCGGGGCCGATGCTTGGGACGGGTTTCTCAGCGGCGTCAAGTCAAACCGCTTCGACCGCTGAACGCGCCGGGGCTCAGGCTCGGCGGGCGTAGTGGGCGATGGTGACCGTTGCGGTCGGGGTGAGGGGCTTCGGCAGGTCGGCGATGCGGGCCCGGAGGTCTTCCGGGTCGGCGTGCCAGGCGCTGGGGCCCATCGCCACCACCGATTCCGCCTCCTCCGGACTCAGGGACAGGCGGAACTCGCAGGTCTCCTGTGAGACCAGGTCGAAGTGGTCGGCCAGTTGTTCGGTCAGCCGCTCCTGCTTTCGCTCGTCCACCTGCAAGAGGCCGAGGGCGGACACCAGCTCCGCGAGGTGACCCGAGTTCGGGATGACCACCACCAGCCGACCACCCGGGCGCAGCACCCGGTGCATCTCCGCCGCGTTGCGCGGCGCGAATACGTTCAGCACCGCCGAGGCCGCGCCACTGCGCACCGGCAGCATCTGCCACGCATCGGCTACAACTGCTCCCAGGCGCGGATGCGCCTTCGCCGCGCGGCGGCAGGCGTACTTGGAGACGTCCAACGCGACCCCGACCCGGTTTGATTCCGCCAGAGCTCGGGCGAGGTAGTAGCCCGTGCCGGCGCCGACATCCACGATGCAGCCATCAAGCGAGGCCACCGCCGAGGCCACCGCTTTGGCGATCGGGGCGTAGTGGCCGGCTTCGAGGAACTCCGCGCGCGCCGCGACCATCGCCGCCGTGTCACCGACGACCTTCGTGCCACCGGAGCGCAGGCTCACGTAGCCCTGGCGGGCGGTGTCGAACACGTGGTTGGCCGGGCAGCGCAGGCTGTTACCGGCCCGGTCGAGGTCCGCACCGCAGTGCGGACAGGCCAGCACCGCCACCACGTCGTCCAGCAAGCTCGCCTCCACACCGTCGGTACGCGATTCTAGGAGCCGTCCACCGGCAGGGATGGGGAGGATGTGGGACTGGGTTTCGGCACCCGGCTACTGGGCCGCGCGGTTCGCGGTGCAGCACCTGATCGCGATCGGATACCTGCTGGGTTTCACCAGCGCGCTGCGCCAGTTCCGGGGCCTGCTGGGCGAACGCGGCCTGACTCCGATCCCCCGGTTCCTGGCTCGGGTCCCGTTCCGCGGCTCGCCGAGCCTGTTCCACCTGCACTACTCCGACCGGTTCTACGCGGGCGTCTGCTGGATAGGGGTCGTCGGCAGCCTGTTGGCGCTGGTCGTCGACCTCGCACCGTTGTGGGCATGGATCGCGCTGTGGCTGGTGTTGTGGCTGCTGTACCTGTCGATCGTCAACGTCGGGCAGGTCTGGTACTCGTTCGGCTGGGAATCGCTGCTGCTGGAAGCGGGTTTCCTAGCGATCTTCCTCGGCTCGGGATCGGTCGCCCCACCCGCGCCGGTGCTGTGGCTGCTCACCTGGCTGCTGTTCCGCGTCGAGTTCGGTGCCGGGCTGATCAAGCTGCGCGGCGACTCCTGCTGGCGGGACTTCACCGCGCTGTACTACCACCACGAGACCCAACCAATGCCCGGCCCGTTCAGCCGCTGGTTCCACTGGTTGCCGCGCCCGCTGCACAAGGTCGAAGTCGTGGCCAACCACGGCACGCAGCTGGTGGTTCCGTTCATCCTGTTCGCCCCGCAGCCCGCCGCCACGGTGGCCGCGCTGATCGTCGTGGTGACGCAGGGCTGGCTGATGCTCAGCGGCAACTTCGCGTGGCTGAATTGGTTGACCATCACGCTGGCGTTCTCGGCGATGGGCTCGTGGCTGATGCGCTGGGTGACGCCCGCCCCGCCGCCGCTGACCGCCCCGCCGCCGTGGTTCGTGGCCGCGGTGCTCGTCGTGACGGTAGGTTTCGTGGTGCTCAGCTACTGGCCGGTGCAGAACATGCTGGGGCGGCGGCAGGCGATGAACCGCAGCTTCAACCGGCTGCACCTGGGCAACACCTACGGCGCCTTCGGCAGCGTCACGCGAACCCGCTACGAGGTGATCATCGAGGGCGCGGCCGACCCGGACGGCGACTGGCTGGAGTACGAGTTCAAGGGCAAGCCCGGTGACCCACGCAGGCGCCCGCCGCAGGTCGCGCCTTACCACCTCCGCCTGGACTGGCTGATGTGGTTTTTGGCGATCTCCCCCAGCTACGGCCGGACGTGGCTGCCGAACCTGGTGGAAGCGTTGCTGCGCAACGAAGAGCACGTGCTGCGCCTCCTGCGCCACAACCCGTTCCCGGAATCGCCGCCGATGTTCGTGCGGGCGCACCTGTACCGCTACCGCTTCACGACCCGCGCCGAACGCCGCGAGACCGGCGCGTTCTGGATCCGCAGCCGCGTCGGCGACTTCATCCCGCCACTGACGCTGGAGGACCTGGCGTAGAGGCTGCGCGGATTGGCCTGAGTATCGCCGCGGTCACGCTCTTCCACGGGTTCGCTGGTTGGAGCGAACAGACCGGTTTCCTCGTGAGAGCAAGGCGGGTTCTAGCCGGGTTGAGGTTCTCGGTGTGGATCTCGGTCGGTGACCCGAGGACATCCGCGGCGTTGG